>NZ_JBSFSO010000026.1:0-94590 GCF_053589795.1 Micromonospora sp. NPDC003241
GTCGAACGCACCCGCGCAGGGATCGAGCCTGACCGCCCGGAGCGGGTGGGCTCCCCCGGAAAACCTGACTTCCCGCAGGCTGCGTGAGATGGCCCATCCCGGCGGGGTGGGATCTGGCTTCGCGGGAACCTGACTCCCGCAGGCTGCGTGAGGCGGCCCAACCCGGCGGGGTGGGATCTGGCTTCGCGGGAACCTGACTCCCGCAGGGCTCAGTCCCGGCGGGGGGTGGGATCTGGGCCTTTGCTTTGCTCGGCGGTCGTCGGGGATTCGGCGGACCGGTTCGGGGTTGGTGATCGTGGGTGGGTGTGACCCGCCGACAACGGTCGAATTCCTGGGCTGCATTGGGCATGCTGCGACAGTGGGAATCCACACTGCGGGTGGAGGGGTGTCGTGGCGAACTTTCAGTGCTCCTCGTGCGGCCAGGAGATCAAGCCGGCCGTCCGTTGCCCGCGCTGCGGTGCCCACCAGCCACAATGGGCCGAGCACCTGGCGGACATCGAGCGGTCCATCGCGGAGATGAAGGCCCGCGAGGCCGCCATCGCCAGTGAGCAACGGCAACTCGCGTCCAAGATGCAGGCCGCGATCTTCCAGCGGGACATCCTCTCGCACGCCGGCAACTCGGGTGACGAACGTCTCAAGCAGTCCGGCCGGTCACGCCGCGTGCTGCGCCGTCGCCCGCCGCGCACCGCTCCGGGCGACGGCACCACGGCCGCGACGACCGACCGCACCCCGCCGCCACGGCGGCAGCCGTCCGACGGCGCCACCGGAGCGACGCGTACGCCACCGGGCGACGCCACCTCGACGGCCCGCATGCCTGCCGGCGACGACGCCACCGGGTCCACGCGGGTCCCCACCGATGACGGTGTCACCGGCTCGACGCACATGTCCTCCAGAGACGGGGTCACCGGTCCGACGCGCTTCGCTGACGACTTCCCCGGGGCGACGCGCGCGCCGTCCGGTGACGGTGCCACCCGGTCGACGCGGACGCCGGCCGGTGACGGCGGCACCTCGACGGCCCGCAAGCAACCCGTCGACGGCAGGCGTCGGCCCCCCGTGGACGGCAGCGGCCGGGCGACGTACGGCCCGGCCGGTGGTGACGCCCCGCCACGGGTGCCCCGGCAGGGTGCCGCCTTCGGGGCCGGCGAGCCGCCTCCGGACGCGCCGGTCTGGCTGGACGCCGACGACCCGGAGCACCCGCCGGAAGCCTCCTCGCGCGAGGTGCAGAACATCCCGCTCGGGCTCGGCGCACTGCTGCTCGGGGTGGCCGCGGTGGTCTTCGCGGTGGTCGCGACCAGCTCGATGGACGCGTGGTCCCGGCTCGGCATCCTGCTGCTCGCCACCGTCCTCATGCTGCTCGCCCCGCCGGTGCTGGTCCGGCGTGGACTGACCTCCACCGCCGAGACCATCGCGGCGGTGGGCCTGCTGTTGGTGCCGCTGGCCGGGTACGCACTCTGGGCCGTCGACGCGATCGGCGCCGGCGGTGCCTCCGGTGCCGTCTTCGCCGGAGTGATCTTCGCGGTCACCGCCGCCGTCTCGGTCGGGTACGCCGGCTGGACGCGACTGCGCGCACCCCGCTTCGCGACCGTCCTGGCCGCCCAGCCGGTGGTGCCGCTGCTGGCGTACGACCGGATCAGCGGACCGGTCGGCTGGGCGCTGGTGCTGACCGTGGTGGCTCTGCTCGACCTCTGGTTGGCCCGCTCCCCGGTCACCGTGGAGCAGCTGCCCGCCGACGACGCGAGCCCGCCCGGCCGGACGCACCCGCCCCGCCAGCGGCAGGCCGAGGGACGGCCCGAAGGAGCGCCGGAAGAGGCCGGTGAGCTGCTGGACCCGACCAACGCCGGGCGTACCGCCACGCCGACCCGGCCGGTACCCGGGCTGCGGGAGCTGACCTGGGTCCTGCACGGCGTCGCGGTCGCGGTCGCCATCGCGTACGCGGTGACCGCCCTGGTGCGGGCCATCACCGTGCCGGGCGCCACCGTGGCCGGCCTGGTGCTGCTGCTGGCCGCCGCCGTCTGCCTGGCCGGGACGCTGGTGCTTCGACGGCCGCCGCTGCCCGACATCGGCGCGGGCGTGCTCACGTTGGCCGTCATCGGCGCACTCGGCCGGATCGCCTCGGTGGCCCTGCCCGGCCGCGCCCTGCTGCTGATCGCAGCGGTGATCACGGTCACCGGCCTGGCCGTCCGGGCGGTGCCGGAGTCCGCCCGCCGTGGCCCGCAACTCGCCTCCGCGATCGCGTTGACGGTCACCGGAGTGCTGGTCGCCGGCAGCGCCCTGCGGGCCGGGCTCGCCCCGATCCAGGCCGCCCTGCCGGCCTGGGCGGCGGACCTGGACCGGTATCCGGCCGAACTCGCCGCCTCGGTGGGACCGGCCGCCTGGCAGCTCGCCACCAGCGCCTTCCTGCTGACCGTGGCCGCCGTGCTGGCCCTGCCGCCGGAGATCCGCCGCGAGTTCGCGGTGACCGGTGCCGCGTTGACCGCGCTCGCCGTACCCGCCTCCTTCGGGCTGTCCTGGGCGTTGGCGCCCTGGCCGATGGTGGTGACCGCGATCGGGATCGGGGCGGTCGGCCTCTCCGCCCGTACCCCTCGGGCCGCCCTGGCGCACGCGATCGCCGCCACCGGCGTCGGTCTGGCCGGTGCGGGCGCGGCCCTGGCCCGCCCGGCGTCGACCGCCGCCGTGCTGCTCGCCCTCGTGCTGGCCGGCATCCTGATCGCTGCCGCCCCCCGGATCCGGCTCGCCCCGGCGACGGCCGACACCGTCTCCGCCTGGGCTGCCGGAGGCGCGGCCTTCGCCCTGCCCGGAGCGGTCGCCGCCTTCGTCGCGGCGACCCTGCCCACCGACCCGATACTCACCCCCGCCGCGCTGCGGGAGGTGACCGTCCCGGTGCTGGCGGCCAGCTTCCTCGCCGTCTGCGTCACGCTCGGCTACGCGGCCATCGTGCAGGTGTCCCAGCGCCACATTCCGACGCCGTTGTCGGTGGGTACCGGCCTCGGCGCGCTGGTGGTCGCCGCCGCCGGTTTCGGCGCACCGGGCGCCACCGTGGCCGACGCCTGGGTGGGCGCGCTGCTGCTGGTCTCCGCCGTGCTGCTCTTCCTGGCCCCGTCGATCGACAGCGGCCGTCGCGCCGACGCCACGATGGACGGCTCCGACCTGGCCGCCGCAGCGGTCACTGCGGCGCTGGTCGCCACCCTGCTGCGGATCGGCACGGTGCTGGCACCGGGTGGGCAACTCGCGGTCGCCGCCGCGCTGGTCCTGGTGGTCTCGGTGGCCGCGCGGGCCATGCCCGAGCAGTGGCGGCGCGGACCGGTGCTCGGCCTCGCCGTCGGCGGGGTGCTGATCGGGCTGCTGGCCGGGTGGATGGCGCTGCGCGGTGGCGTGGGCGTGCTGGCCACTCCCGGACCGATCTGGAACGGCGACCTCAGCGGCTGGCCCGCCGCGCCGACCGGCGGTACGACGTGGCAGGGACCGATCGCACTGCTGCTGCTCGCGCTGGCCGCCGGCATCCTGCTGCCGTCGCCCTGGCGCTACGACGTCGCCAACGTGGCGGTGGTGCTCGCCACCATCGGCGCCGCCGCCGCGTTCAACCTGAGCTGGTGGTCACCGGTGGTGATCGGTGCGATGGTCGCCGCAGTCCTCGGCATGGCCGCCGTCGCCGCCGTCGACCCCCGGGCCGGGCTGTCCCGGATCACCGCCGCCGGGGTGGTGGCGCTGCACGCCACCGGCGCCGGTCTGGTCCGGCCGTGGACGACCGCGCTGGCTCTGGCCAGCGTGGTGCTGATCGGTGCGGTGGTGGCGATGCTCGCCCGGTCGATGGCGGAGCCGCTGGTCGACGACATCCACGTCGAGGGGATGCCGCCGCACCTGGCGCAGATCGGCGGAGCCGGCACCGGTGCCGCGCTGCTGGCGCTGCCCGGCGCCACCGCCGCCCTGGCCGTCGAGTTCGGGCACCCGACCCAGGTGGTGCTGACCGCCGGCCTGGCCGCGTCCAGTCTCGGGCTGGCCGCGATCGCCGCCGTCCGCCGCCAGGTCCCGCAGTACCTGCCCTGGGCGAGCGCCGGAGTGGTCGGCGGCGCGAGCGTGACCGCGCTGGCCGCCGTGCCCGTGCACCTGCCGATCGGCGTGTACGCCGCCGCCGCAGCCCTGCTCGGGGTGCTCGCCGAACTGGTCCGGGGGGCCACCGAACCGCCGGTCGGCGCGGCGCAGCCGGTCCGTCGGTGGACGGTCCTGCTGGACGGCGCCCTGCGTCGGCTGCCCGACGACGGCAGACGACGTCGGTGGCGGGTCAGCCCCGCCGCCGGGGCGCTGGCCGCCGCCACCCTGCCGGTGATCCTGGCACTGGTCTCGATCGCCCCGGCGCTGCTGGCCGCGCTGGTCGACCCGCACCGCACGCTCCGCCGGATCTGGCAGGGCCCCCCACCGGAGCTGCTGAACCCTCCGCCGGCGGCGGTGAACCCCACCCATGTGCTCACCGCGCTGCTGCTCACCGTCACCGCAGCCCTGGCCGCCACCGGGTTCAGCGGCGGTCGGCGTACCCGGGCGGTGCCGGTGGTGCTGCCCGGCGCCGCGGTGACCCTGCTGATCGCCCCGGTCGCGCTCGGCAGCGGCTGGCCGTCGAGCACCCTCTCGGCGTTGGCGGTGTTCGCCATCTCGATGCTGGGGCTGGCACTGACACCGCCGCCCCCGATCGAGGAGCGGGCCCGCTCGATCCGGCTGGCCCGGGTCCTGGTCTTCGTGATCGGACTGGCCGCCGGTGGGGCGGGACTCGCCGGCAGCCTCGCCACCCGGGAGCTGACCCTGTTCACCCTCGCCGGTGGGGTCGCCGTCGGGGTGGTCGCCGCCCTGTACGGCACCACCTCCCGGGCGCGCATCCTCGGGTGGCTGTTCGCCTCGCTCAAGGCACAGCTCCTGGTGCTCACCGCCGGGCTGGTGGCCGGTCTCGCCCCGGTCTGGTCGGCGTTCGGCGTACTCGCGGTCGGTGCGGCCCTCCAGGTCTTCGCCGCGACCCTGCCCCGGTTCCGTCGCCCCGAGGCGCGGCGCGAGGCGGCGACGGTGGAGTGGAGCGGGTACGCCGCCGCACTCATCGCGCTGGCGCTGGCCTTCGACTCGCCCCGGCACATCGCCGCCCTGCTGGCCGCCTGGGGTGCGGTCCTCGGGCTCGCCGCCACCCGGCCCGGTCGACGGCCGATGGAACGCCGCATCCTGTTCTGGGGCGTGGTGATCTGCGAGATCACCGCCTGGTGGATCCTGATGTGGGTCGCCGACGTGGCGCTGCCCGAGGCGTACACGCTGCCGTTCGCGGCATTGGCGCTGCTGGTCGGCGTGCTGGAGTTGCGGCAGCGGGCCGACCTGAGCAGTTGGGTCGCGTACGGGCCGGCGCTGGTCGCGGCCTTCGTACCCACCCTGGCGATCGTGCTGGCCACCGACTCCAGCACGCTGCGGCAGGTGCTGCTGCTGCTCGGTGCGGTGGCGGTGCTGGTCTTCGGCTCCATGACCCGTCAGCAGGCGCCGGTGATCGTCGGCGCGGTGGTCACCGCCATCGCCGCCGTACACGCCCTGTTCAGCCTCGGGCCGTGGCTGGTGCTGATCCCGGTCGGTCTCCTGCTGCTCGTGCTCGGCGCCAGCAACGAACGCCGCCGCCGCGCCCAGGAACGCCTCCAGACGGCGCTGCGCGGCATGCGGTGACCGGGCCGGTCGGATGTAAGGAGGGGTCCCCTGCTAACGCCTCGTGCATAGCAGGGGACCCCTCCTAACACACAGCGCCCCTACAGCGAAGCGCGCAGAGCCGCGTCCTTCTCGGCGACGAGCTGCTCCAGATCCGCCTGGTACGCCGACATCCGATCGACGAGCGCCGGGTCGCCGATGCCCAGGATGCGTACGGCGAGCAGCCCGGCGTTGCGCGCGTTGCCGATCGACACCGTGGCCACCGGCACCCCCGCCGGCATCTGCACGATGGACAGCAGCGAGTCCAGGCCGTCGAGGTGCTTCAACGGCACCGGCACGCCGATCACCGGCAACGGCGTGACCGAGGCGATCATGCCGGGCAGGTGGGCGGCACCACCGGCACCCGCGATGATCACCTTCATGCCCCGCCCGGCGGCGGCCCGACCGTAGTCGATCATCTTCACCGGAGTGCGGTGGGCCGAGACCACCTCGACCTCGTACGGCACCTCGAACTCGGCGAGCACGTCGGCAGCCGCCTTCATGGTCGGCCAGTCCGAGTCGCTACCCATGATCACACCGACCGTGCTCACGCTGTTCTCCCTCTCGTTCACGAACTGCGGGGTCCGCACGGTCGCTCCACGGCGTCGCGAAGCCGGCAGCGGACGCCCGTACGGTCAGACGGCCGCTACGGTCACTCCGCGCCGTCGCGGAGCCAGCGGGCGGCGCGGGCGGCCCGGGCGCGTACCTCGTCCGGGTCGTCGCCGAGCACCGTGACGTGCCCGATCTTGCGACCGGGACGGACCTGCTTGCCGTACAGGTGCACCCGGGCGGTCGGTACGGCGGCGAAGAGGTGGTGCAGCCGCTCGTCGATGGACATGCCGCCGGGCTCGCCACCGAGCACGTTCGCCATCACGACCACCGGGGCGGTCAGCGCGGTGTCGCCCATCGGGTAGTCGAGCACGGCCCGCAGGTGCTGCTCGAACTGCGACGTCCGGGCGCCCTCGATGGTCCAGTGCCCGGAGTTGTGCGGACGCATCGCCAGCTCGTTGACCACCACCCGGCTGCCGCTCGGGGCCGCCGGATCGGCCACCTCGAACAGCTCCACCGCGAGCAGGCCCACCACACCGAGCGCGGTGGCCAGGTCGATGGCGAGCTGCTGTGCCGAGACCGCCAGCTCCTCGGCGAGGTCGGGCGCGGGTGCCAGCACCTCGACACAGATGCCGTCCCGCTGCACCGTCTCCACCACCGGATAGACCGCGACCTGCCCGAACGGCGAGCGCGCCACCTGCACCGCCAGCTCCCGGCGCAACGCCACCCGCTCCTCGACGATGAGCTTCGTCCCGCCGTCGAGCAGGATCCGCACCAGGTCGTCGGCGACGGTGGCGTCGGCCACCGGCCACACACCCCGGCCGTCGTACCCACCCCGGGCCGCCTTGAGCATCACCGGCCAGCCCACCTCGTCGCCGAAGTCCACCACGTCGGCCGGGGTGGTGACGGGTCGCCAGGCCGGATTGGGCGCGCCGAGCCCGCCGAGCCGCTCCCGCATGACCTGCTTGTCCTGGGCGTGCACGAGTGCGTCGGCGGGCGGGAACAGCTTCACCCCCTCGGCGGTGAGGGTGCGGATGTGCTCGGTGGGCACGTGCTCGTGGTCGAAGGTGACCACGTCGCAGCTCTTGGCGAACGTGCGTAGCGCGGCCAGGTCGGTGTGGTCGCCGTACTGGACGTCGGCGGCGACCAGCGCCGCGCCGTCGTCCGGGGTGAGGGCGAGCACGCGCAGCGACTGGCCGAGGGCGATCGCGGCCTGGTGGGTCATCCGGGCCAACTGGCCGCCACCCACCATGCCGACAACAGGCAGACCGGTACGGGAATCCATAGCGGCGTCAGCCTATCCGGGCCGGTCGGGGTGCCGGTCGGCGGACACCGGTGTCAGCGCAGTTGCGCCACCAGGTCGTCCACGCCGCTCACCGGCCGTTGGCAGACGAAACCCCGGCAGACGTACGCGGCGGGCCCGCCGTCGAGCAACGGCCGACCGGCCAGCAGCGGCACCCCCGGCTGGTCGGGCTGCCCGGCGACGATCACCGCACCGGGTGGGGCGTGCCGGTACGCCGCCGCGACCAGCGGATCGTTCGCCGGGTCCCCGGTGACCACCGCGATCTCGGACGGGCCGGCGAGCAGCGCCTCGCCCACGGTGGCCGCGTACCCGGTGAATCGGGCGTGCCGCCCGACGATCGGCGCGACGGTGGCCAACGCCGCCTCGGCTGCCTCCCGGTACCGGTTCTCGCCCGTGAGCGCCGCGTAGCTGACCAGGGCGGCGGCGATGGCGGAGCGGCCGGAGGGAGTGGCGTTGTCGGTCGGGTCGGCGGGCCGGGCCACCAAGCGCTCCGCGTCGTCGGCGGTGTCGTAGAACGCCCCGTCGGGGGCGGCGAAGTGCGTCAGGGCGGCGTCCAGCAGCTCACCGGCCAGCTCCAGCCACCGCCCCTCGCCGGTGACCTGGTGCATGGCGCAGAACGCCTCGGCCACGCAGCCGTAGTCCTCCAGCACGCCGGCCGGCTCCCCCACCCGGCCGTCCCGGGAGGCGCGGCGCAGCCGCCCGTCCACCACGTGCACCCGGGCCAGGTGCTCGGCGGTCTGGCGCATCGCACCGTCGGCGACGATGGCGACCCCGTCGAGCAGGTTCGCCTCGCCCTCGGTGCCGATCCGGCCGGCGGTCTCGACGAGCCGGACGAACTCGGCGAGCGCGGTGACGGCCAGCCCGTTCCAGGCGGCCACCACCTTGTCGTCGCGGGCCGGCTGCGGACGGGTGTCGCGGACGGCCAGCAGCCGGCGGACCACGTCCTGCCAGCGGGCGCGGACCTCGGGGTCGGCGTCGTCGACGTCGCGGGCCAGCCGCAGCACGCTCGTGCCGTGCTCGAAGGTGCCGTTCTCGACGACGGTGAAGAGGTCGGCGGCCCAGCGGCCGTCCTCCTCGCCGAGCGCCTCGACCAGTTGGGCCGGCGTCCAGGCGTACGTGAGCCCTTCGACGCCCTCGGTGTCCGCGTCCAGCGCCGAGGCGAAGCCCTGGCCGGGGCGGTGCAGCTCGTCGGCGAGGAACCGGGCGACGTCCCGGGCCACCCGCAGCGCCAGCGCGTCGCCGGTGAGCCGCCAGAGCTGCGTGTAGACGCGCAGCAGCAGGGCGTTGTCATAGAGCATCTTCTCGAAGTGCGGCACGGTCCAGTGCTCGTCCACCGCGTACCGGGCGAAGCCACCGGCGAGCTGGTCGTGGATGCCGCCCCGGGCCATCGCCTCGCAGGTGTGCCGGACGATCTCCAGGCTCCGCGCCGAGCCGGTGCGCTGGTGGTGCCGCAGCAGGAAGAGCAGGTTCATGTGCGGCGGGAACTTGGGAGCGCCGCCGAAGCCACCGTGCCGCTCGTCGTACTCGTCGGCCAGTTGGTCGGCGGCGGCGTCGAGCAGGTCGGCGGTGAGCGGGGCGGTGGGCCCGCCGACGGCCTGGGCCCCGCCGATCGCCTCCACCACCGCGGCGCCCTGACGCAGTACGGCGTCGCGCTGGTCCCGCCAGGCGGTGCCGATCGACTCCAGCAGCCGGACGAAGTTCGCCCGGGGGAAGTACGTCCCGCAGAAGAACGGGGTGCCGTCCGGGGTGGCGAAGACCGTCATCGGCCAGCCGCCCTGGCCGGTCATCGCCTGGGTGGCGGTCATGTAGACGGCGTCGACGTCGGGCCGCTCCTCGCGATCCACCTTGATCGACACGAAGCCCTCGTCGAGCAGCTTGCCGACGCCCGCGTCCTCGAACGATTCGTGCGCCATGACGTGACACCAGTGACACGCGGAGTAGCCGACCGAGATGAGCACCGGCACGTCACGGCGCTTGGCCTCGGCGAACGCCTCCTCGCACCAGGGCCACCAGTCGACCGGGTTGTCCGCGTGCTGGAGGAGGTACGGGCTGGTGGCATCCGCGAGTCGGTTCACCCGACGACCATATCCAGCCGGGCGACCGGCCGGCGGTCGGACGCCGTGCGCCGGAACGCCTTCCGCCGTTCACGTCGGTCCATTTAGATCTGTGCATATTCCCGGCGACCCGCCGGGTGACGAGGAGGTACCCCCATGCGCAGATCCCGGTTCCGGTCCGCCCTCGCGGCCGGCGTGGCCCGGTCCGCCCTCGCGGCAGGCGTGGCCCTGTCGACCCTCACCGCCGGTGTGCTGGTGGCGGCGTCACCGGCCTCGGCCGCCGCCGTCGACCCGGACGCCCGGATCTCGGCCACCACCGGCGTCGGTACGCACAACGCGTACGAGAAGGCGACCTACTCCTATCTGGCACAGTCCCTGGACGCCCGCCCCGGACTGATCGAGCTGGACGTCTGGCCGGACATCCTCACCCGGCAGTGGCGGGTCAGCCACTCCAACCCGCTCGGCAACGACAACAACTGTGTCGCCGCCACCAGCGCGAGCCAGCTCTACTCCGGCACCCGCAACCGCAACCTGGAGCACTGCCTGGACAACATCCGGCTGTGGCTGACCGCACATCCGGACGCCGGGCCGCTACTGCTCAAGATCGAGCTGAAGACCGGCTTCAGTGCCCGTACCGGCCAGGGGCCGACCCAGCTCGACGCGGTCCTCGCCGCCCGACTCGGCGACCGGCTGTTCACCCCGGCCGAGCTGCGCGGCGGCCACGCCTCGCTGGACGCCGCAGCCCGTGCCGACGCCTGGCCGACCCGGCGGCAGCTCGCCGGGAAGGTGATCGTCTATCTGATCCCGGGCACGGTCGAGCACGGCAACCCGACCGACGTGCTCCGCACCGACGTGGAGTACGCCCGACACCTGGTCGCGCTGGACGCGGCCGGCACCCTCGGCAGCGCGAAGGCGTTCCCCGCCGTGCACCGGGCGCGGGCCGGTGACCCCCGCACCCAGTACGCCGAGACCGCGTTGCGTCCCTGGTTCGTCGTCTTCGACGGCGACGCCAGCGCGTACGTCACCGGGTCCATCGACACCGCCTGGTACTCGGCCAACCACTACCTGCTGGTGATGACCGACGCGCACAAGGTCCCGCCCGCGATCGGCAACACCGACCCGGACGCCGCCCTGGCCCGCCTCACCGCGCTGGCCGCCCGGCACGCCACCATCGCCTCCGCCGACTGGGCACCGATCCCTCAGGTGGTCGCCCGCACCCTGCCGCGCGCCTGACCGTCCGCCGTCCCGCCCGTGCCGCCGCCCGTCCGTCCCGTCCGAAAGGCGGACGGGCGGGTCGCGGTCAGGAGGCGCCGTCGGCGCGCAGCGGCAGGACGTTGCTGGGGCTCTGGCGGGACAGCGAGCCGAGCACGGCACCGATCTTGTCGGCGGGCATCGGCTTGAAGAAGTGGTAGCCCTGGGCGGCGGTGCAGCCAAGCTCGGCCAGGGCCGACCGCTGGGCGGCGGTCTCCACGCCCTCGGCCACCACCCGCAGGCCCAGCTCGTGGGCGAGCCCGACGGTGCTGCGGACGATCGCCGCCGCCTCCGGGGAGTCCGCCATCTTGAGTACGAACGACCGGTCCACCTTCAACTCGTCGACCGGGATCCGGGTGAGGAAGGCCAGTGAGGAGAAGCCGGTGCCGAAGTCGTCCACGGCCAGTTGCACGCCCATCGACCGGAGCGCGCTGAGCACCTGGTCGATGACCTCCAACTCGCTCATCACCACGGTCTCGGTGATCTCCAGGACCAGCCGGTCGGCCGGGACCTGGTGCCGGCGCAACGCGTCGGCGATCTCCGCTGGCAGGCGGTGGTCGAGCAGGCTGCGGGCGGAGAGGTTGACCGAGATCGGGATGTCCAGGCCCTCCCGGGCCCAGCCGGCCGCCACTCCGAGCGCCTTGTCCAGCACGTAGCGGGTGAAGGTGCCCAACTGCTCGCTGTTCTCCACCGGCCGGATGAAGTCGGCCGGCCCCAGCCAGCCCCGACGCGGATGTCGCCAGCGGATCAGCGCCTCCACCCCGGTCGGTGCGCCGGTGGCCAGGTCCACGGCCGGCTGCAACACCAGCACGAGCTGATCGTCGGTCAGCAACGCCTCACGCAGCTCGGCGAGCAGCGCGAGCTGGTCGGTGCTGGCCGCGTCCCGGGTGCCGTCGTACGCCGCCACGCTGCCGCCACCGGACTTGGCCTGGTACATCGCGATGTCGGCCCGGCGCATCAGCTCGGTCAGGTCGGCGGTGCCGGCCGACGCCACCACCACGCCGACGGACACCTCGACGGACATGCGTACCCCGGCCACCTCGGTCGGCGCGGCCAGCCGCTCGGTGATCTCGCGGGCCTGGCGCAGCGCGTACGCCATCGGGGCGGTGCGGTCGCCGAGCACCGGGACCGAGGTCAACAGCAGTGCGAACTCGTCACCGCCGAGCCGGGCGAGCAGGTCGCCCGCGCGGGTCAGAGCGCCCAGCCGGTTGGCGGTCAACCGCAGGAGCTGGTCACCGGCGGCGTGCCCGAGCGTGTCGTTGACCTCCTTGAACTGGTCGATGTCGAGCAGCAGCAGGGCCACCGGGTGGTCGTGCCCGAGTTTCCGCAGCGTCTGGTCGCCCTGGCCGAGCATGGCCGTCCGGTTGGCCAGCCCGGTCAGCGGGTCGTGCACCGCCTCGTACGAGGAACGCGCGGTGACCACCCGCAGCTCGCGGTGGGTGGCCGCGTCGTGCAGGGCGGCGGAGAGCGTCTCGGCGAAGGCGGCCAGCGCGTGCCGTTCCCGGTCGGTGGGCGGCGCCGTGCGGGGCAGCCGGATCCGTAGTCGGCCGACTCGATTCTCACCGACCGACAGGTCCCGGAGCAGTTCGTCCGGGGAGGACTCGTCGTCGCCGGGTGGCGCGATCTCCCGGTCGACCACCTGACCGCTGGGATCGCCCCGATATCGGCGCCAGCGACCGTCTCCCCGGACCACCTCCACGTCCACGAGCTCCGCCTCGAACACGGTGAGCGCGCCGGTCACCCCGGCGGTCGCCACACCACGCTCGTCGAGCTGGTTGAGCGCCGCCGTCGCCTCCGCGAACGACCGCCAGATACGCCGCTCGCGCTCGTCGCGCAGCCGCTGCCGGTAGGTCTGGTGCAGCAGCCACAGCGGCGCGGGCAGCAGCACCAGCCACCGTGGATCGAACTCGATCAGGGCCACCACGAGCAGGGCGGCCACCACGTTGCCGACGAACATCAGCAGCTTGCCCCGCAACGCGGCCAGCAGCGGTCGCCCGATCGGCATGTCGTGCCGCAGCGCCAGCATGACCCCACCGAGCCAGGCACCGGCCAGCAGGTACGTGAGGGCACCGGCGGCGACGGCGAGCGCGAGCGCCGGGGTCGGGGTGGCCAGCAGCGGCTCGCCGAGCGAGGTGGTGACCGACACCGCGAGGGCGACGGCGGCGGTCTGGGAGGCGGCGATGCGCACCACGTCCCAGGTGGACCTGCCCTCGTCCACCACGGACAGGGTGGTCCAGGCCAGCATCATGCCGATCAGGGCCGCGGCCGGCAGCCACCCGGGCGGCACCAGATAGAGACAGACGATCAGCGCGGCCTCGGCCCAGGTGATGGAGACCACCCCGGCGGCGGCCCGGAACCGCAGCCGAGCCAACTGCGACAGTGCGAAGAGTGCGATCGCGATGCCGAAGCGGGTCAGCCCGCCGTACGGCCCGAACGGGTCGTCGGCCGGCAGCCCGACCGGCACGCTGAGCCCCACCACGGCGGCCACCACGGCGGTGAGGACGACGGCGGCCGTCAGCAGGTGCACCCCGATCGGGGTGCGACGGCCCTCGGGCCGATCGAGCGGATGACCGGCCCTGCCGGAGGTCACCGACCCACTCCCGCCGGGCGGGAACAGGGCGCGCGGAGGGCCGAAACGACTGCGATGGTCATCGGCGCCCCCTCCCGCGCACGGCATGAGGACGTCTGGTCCTCCCGGCGGAAGGCTAAGCCAAACCGGATGGTCGCAACAGGGGGCGACCATCCGGTTCAGCGTGAATCATGCCCCGATCAGCCGTCGCGACGCTGCTGACGCCGGTTGGGAGCGTCACCGGATGAATCCAGCATCACGTTCTCATCTGTCGGATCACCGACCGTTCGCTGCGCGGTGCCCGACTCGGCGGGGGTGGGCTCCTGGCCGGGGAAGTGGTCGGGCAGCCGGCGCAGCCGGGCGTTCATGTTGCGGATCAGCAGCACGGTGGCGGTGCCCAGGACGAGGATGAGGAACAGGCCCATCGGACCGGCCAGGCCCCCCGTGCGGGTGTCCCCGAAATTGTTCTGGGCGAGCACCTGGGCAGCGGTCAACATGGGATTCCTCCGGAGTGCGATGTCCGACCAGGGTAGCCCGCCGCCGGATCAGCGGGCATGGGCCGTCTCCCGGATGCCCGCGAACAGGTCCGACTCGGGCAGCGGCGAGTCGACCAGCGAGCGTACGAGCTGGAAGTCCTCCGTCGGCCAGGCGCGCTGTTGCAGCTCCATCGGCACCTGGAACCAGAAGCCGTCCGGGTCGACCTGGGTGGCGTGGGCCCGCAACGCGTCGTCCCGGACGGGGAAGTGTTCGGCGCACTCGACCCGGGTGGTGATCCGTGGACCCTTGTCCGGCCGGTCCTCCCAGCGGGTGATCCACTCCGCGTACGGCGACTCGGCGGCGCCGGTGGCCAGGACCGCCTCGTGCAGGGCGAGGATCTTGCCCTTGGAGAAGCCGATGTCGTAGTAGAGCTTGAGCGGCTGCCACGGCTCACCCAGCTCGGGGTAGCGCTCCGGGTCACCGGCCGCCTCGAAGGCCGCCACGCTGACCTTGTGGCACATGATGTGGTCCGGGTGCGGGTAGCCGCCCTCCTCGTCGTACGTGGTGACCACGTGCGGGCGGAACTGCCGCATCAGGCGGACCAGCGGACCGGCGGCCATCTCGACGTCCTGGAGTGCGAAGCAGCCCTCCGGCAGCGGCGGCAGCGGGTCGCCCTCGGGCAGGCCCGAGTCGACGAAGCCCAGCCAGGCCTGCTCGATGCCGAGGATGGCGCGGGCCGCGTCCATCTCCGCCCGGCGGATGTCGGCGATGTTGGCCCACACCTCGGGCCGGTCCAGCTTGGGGTTGAGCACACTGCCCCGCTCGCCGCCGGTGCACGTGACGACGAGCACGTCCACCCCCTCGGCGACGTATTTGGCCATGGTCGCGGCGCCCTTGCTCGACTCGTCGTCTGGGTGCGCGTGCACGGCCATGAGCCGGAGTTGTTCTGCCACGGTCGGCGCTCCTCGTCTCTGCCCCACCGGCGGGCCACGGGCCACACCGTTGACCTGCCGGAATCCTCCCCCGTCGCAGTCCCGGCCCGTGCCGGCCTGTCATATTTGACCCCAGGACCAGCACTGCCCTCACGACCAGCACTGCCTTCACGACCAGCACTGCCCGATCGGACAGGAACGACGGCGCTCTGCCATTCTTGCCGATAGGCCCGACAACGACGCCAGGAGATACCCGCCGGTGACCGAGACGCACGCCACACCTGCATCGACCGCGCCGGTGTTCCCGCCCGGCCGGTACGGTCGCCGCCGCACGCCGGGTCGACGTCGGCGGCTGCTGACCACGCTGCTGGTGATCGCCGTGCTGGTGGCGCTCACCGCCGTCTCGTTCCGGCTCTACCGGCAGTACGGCGACCCGGCCTACGACGCCCAGGTGATCACCTACGGCGAGATCACCGACCAGCAGGTGGTGGTCAACTTCCGGGTGAACCTGCCGGCGGGCGGCTCGGCGGTCTGCGCGCTGCGGGCCCGCGACCACGCCGGGGCGGAGGTGGCCCGGGAGGAGATCCCGGTGACCGCCGCCGACGGGCAGCGCAGCGTCACCGTCCGGCACACGCTCGCCACCAGCGCCCGCCCCTTCATCGGCGAGGTCGTCCGCTGCCGACCGGCGGTCTGAACCCATCCCGGACGGCCGGTCGCACCCGCCGGGACGACAGGCCGAACGCCCGCGTGACGGTGGTCCGAACCCACCCGTGACGGTGGCCCGAACCCATCGCGACGACGGGCCGGACCCACCCGGCCTGCGGCGGGGCGGCGACGGTCGAGGCGCCGCGCGGCCCGGGGCCGCCCAGCGCACCAGCGTGATCACCGACACTCCTTGTCGTACGGCACTGGTAACTTGGAGGTTCACCTGTCAGCCAGCCCGCACAACCGAGGAGGACCGCCTGTGTCCAATGGCAACGAGGCGCCCGCCACCTGGCTGTCCCAGGACGCCTACGACCGCCTGAAGGCCGAGCTCGATGAGTTGATCGCCAACCGGCCGGTCATCGCCGCCGAGATCAACGCGCGGCGCGAGGAAGGTGACCTGCGCGAGAACGGCGGCTATCACGCCGCCCGTGAGGAGCAGGGCAAGGCCGAGGGGCGCATCCTCTATTTGAAGGAGCTGCTCCGCACGGCCCAGGTCGGCGAGGCGCCGACCGTCGACGCCGTGGCACCCGGGATGGTCGTGACGATCTACTTCGACGACGACGCCGACGACACAGAGACCTTCCTGCTCGGTTCCCGGGAGATCTCCTCGACCACCGATCTCACCGTCTACAGCCCCGAGTCGGCCCTCGGCCAGGCGATCCTGGGCGGCAAGGCGGGCCAGGCCTGCACCTACACCGCGCCCAGCGGCGCGGACATCAAGGTGACCGTGGTCAGCTTCGAGCCCTTCTCCGGCTGAGCCACTCGCCGCCCGGCAGGGGGCGGCCGTCGCAGCAACCCAGAGGCGTGACACCGGGCGGTGTCACGCCTCTGGCGCGATCGAGACCTGGTAGCCGCTGGCCCGCAACGCACTGATCAGCGTGTCCGAGTGCTCCACACCCCGGGTCTCCACCGACAGCGCCACCTCGACCTCACCGAGGCGCAGGTGCGGATTGGCCCGCTGGTGCTCCACGTCCACCACGTTGGCCCGGTGCTCGGCGATCTGCCGCAGCAGCGAGGCGAGCTGCCCGGGCCGGTCCGAGCAGCGGACGGTCACCCGGAGATAGCGCCCGGCCGCCGCCAGGCCGTGCTCGATGACCCGCAGCATCAGCAGCGGATCGATGTTGCCGCCGGAGAGGACCGCCACCACCGGCGGCTCCACCTCGACCGCACCGGCCAGCAAGGCGGCCACCCCCACCGCACCGGCCGGCTCCACCACCTGCTTGCCGCGCTCCAACAGCATCAGCAGCGCCCGGGAGATGTCCTCCTCGGTGACCGTGACGATCTCGTCGACGAGCTTGCGGACGTGGGTGAAGGTGACGTCACCGGGTCGACCGACCGCGATCCCGTCGGCGATGGTGGAGAAGTCGGGCAAGCGTACCGGCTCGCCGGCCACCAGTGAGGGCGGGAAGGCCGCCGCGCCCGCCGCCTGGACCCCGATCACCCGGACGTCGGGGCGCAACGCCTTGGCGGCCACCGCCATCCCGGAGACCAGGCCGCCGCCGCCCACCCCGGTGACGATCGTCCTGACCTCGGGGCACTGCTCCAGGATCTCCAACGCGACCGTGCCCTGGCCGGCGATCACGTCCCGGTGGTCGAACGGGTGGATCAGCACCGCGCCGGTGCGCTCCGCGTACGTCTGCGCCGCCACCAGGGATTCGTCCACCGTGGCACCGACCAGCTCCACCTGGGCGCCGTACCCCTTGGTGGCCACCACCTTCGGCAGTGGCGCGTTGACCGGCATGAAGACGGTGGAGTGCGCGCCGACCAGGCCGGCGGCGAGAGCCACCCCCTGCGCGTGGTTGCCGGCGCTGGCCGCCACCACCCCCCGCTCCCGCTCCGCCGCCGACAGCCGGGAGATCCGCACGTACGCGCCACGCACCTTGTACGACCCCGCGCGCTGGAAGTTCTCGCACTTGAGCCAGACCGGCCCGCCGAGCGCCGCGCTCAGCGGGCGGAAGGGTTCCAGCGGGGTGGTGCGGGTGACCTCGGCGAGCAGCTCCCGCGCGGCCCGCACGTCGTCCAGGCTGACCAGTTCCGTCATGCCCCGATCGTGCCACCCGCCCCACCGGGGTTCCCCACGGCCCGGACCCGCGCAGACGCAGACCAGGGCACGTCCGGTACGGCGCCGGCCAGCGTCCACCGGCCGCGCCGGCCAGGTCGACCGGGCCGACCTCGTCGGCCGAGCCGCCCGCGTCGGTACGCACGGTCACGCGCTGGCCGGCGACCCCGTTCCGACGCGCGGGTAGCCGGGAGCGTGCCGAGTCCACGGGGCCGCCATCTCGAACTGTCCGGCGACGCCGAGCAGCAGCAGCTCCGACCCGGGCGGCCCGACCAGTTGCACGGCCAGCGGCAACCCGTCCGGGCGGCGGCCCACCGGGACCACCAGAGCGGGCAGGCCGGCGATGTTCCACGGTGCCGCGTACGGGGCGTAACGGATGTTGACCAGCATGTTGGCCCGCCAGGACCGGGCCGACCAGCTCGTGGCCGGCGGCGGTGCGCTGGCCAGCGCCGGGGTGAGCAGCAGGTCGACCGAGTGGTCGGCGAAGAAGCCGATGGACCGCTCACGCCAGGCCGACCGGTCGGCCTCCCGGACGTACCCGCGCCGCCAGGCCCACTCGCCGAACGTGACGTGCCGGCGGCTACGGGGTTGCAGGTCGCGCCGGTCGATGCCGGCGGCCCGCACGTCAGCGGCGGCGGCGGCGAACCAGGTGGCGATGCCCTGCAGACCGAGGGCGGTCGGATAGACCGGGTCGGCCGGGACGGCGTCGTGCCCGGCGGCGGCGAGCAGCCGACCGGCGGCGGCGACCGCGTCGCGGTTCGGTGCGTCCGGCGAGACCCCGCGCACCGGGGAGCGCAGCGACACCCCGACCCGCAGCCGCTGCGGCGGGACCAGCTTCTCCTGGGCCCGGCCGGCGAGCACCTGGAAACCCACCGCCGCGTCGGCGACCGTGGTGGCGAGCATGCCGTGCTCGGTCAGCCCGAACCAGTCCTCCGCACCGAGCTGGCAGGGCACCACGCCCCGGCCGGGCTTCAGGCCGACCAGGCCGCAGCAGGCCGCCGGAATGCGGATCGAGCCGAGACCGTCGTTGCCGTGGGCGATCGGCACCAGCCCGGCGGCGACCGCCGCCGCCGCGCCACCCGACGAGCCGCCCGGGGTACGCCCCAGATCCCAGGGGTTGCGGGTGACCGCGGTGCCGTCGTCGGTCACCCCCCAGAGGCCCAGCTCGGGCATCCGGGTGACGCCGAGGATCACCGCGCCCGCGCCGCGCAGCCGGCGGACCACCTCGTGGTCGGCCTCGGCCACCGGGGTACGCACCGCGGCCGAACCGTTCCAGGTGGGCACCCCGGCCACCGGGGTGTTCTCCTTGACCGCCACCGGCACCCCGGCCAGCGGCAGGTTGCCCAGGTCCTCCTGCTCGTCGACCTTCTCCGCCTCGGTGACCGCCTCCCCGCCGCGTACCGTGCGGAACGCGGCGAGGTCGACGTCGGCCTTCGCGACGTGGTCGAGATGGTCGGCCAGGACCTGGGTGGCGGAGACGTCGCCCCGCCGTACGCCCCGGGCGATCTGTTTGGCGGTCGCCCCGACCCAGGTCGGCATGATGTCCTGCACGGCCACCCTCCCCAGCCAGCGGTCAGCCCAACGCCTGCTCCAGATCGGCGAGCAGGTCTTCGACCGTCTCGATGCCGACAGACAGTCGCACGAGATCGGAGGGAACTTCAAGCGGCGAGCCGGCAGCGCTGGCGTGTGTCATCCGACCCGGGTGTTCGATCAGGGATTCCACCCCACCGAGGGACTCCGCGAGCACGAAGAGTCGGGCCCGGTTGCAGATCTCGACGGCGTGCTCCTCACCCCCGGCCGCCCGGAACGAGATCATGCCGCCGAACCGGCGCATCTGCTTGGCGGCCACCTCGTGACCGGGGTGCGACGGCAGGCCCGGATAGAGGACCTCGGCCACCTTGGCGTGCCCGTCCAGGTAGCCGACGATCCGTTCGGCGTTGTCGCAGTGCCGGTCCATCCGTACCCCGAGGGTCTTGATGCCGCGCAGCGTCAGCCAGGCGTCGAACGGGCCGTTGACCGCGCCCATCGCGTTCTGGTGGTAGCGCAGCTCCTCGCCGAGCCCGGCGTCGGCCGCGATCAACGCCCCACCGACCACGTCGGAGTGGCCGCCGACGTACTTGGTGGTGGAGTGCACGACCACGTCCGCGCCGAGGGCGATCGGCTGTTGCAGGTACGGCGAGGCGAACGTGTTGTCCACCACCAGCAGCGCCCCGGCGTCGTGGGCGACGGCGGCCAGGGTGGCGATGTCGGCGATGCCGAGCAGCGGGTTCGTCGGCGTCTCCAGCCAGACCACCTTGGTGGTGCCGGGCCGGATCGCGGCCCGCACCGCGTCCGGGTCGGAGACCTTCGCCGGGGTGTACGTCAGCCCCCACCGCTGCGCCACCTTGGCGAACAGCCGGTACGTGCCGCCGTACGCGTCGTCCGGGATCACCACGTGGTCGCCGGGGCCGCAGACGGTCCGCAGCAGCGTGTCCTCGGCGGCCAGACCGCTGGCGAAGGCGAGACCGACCGGCCCGCCCTCCAGCGCGGCCAGGCACTCCTGGAGCGCGTCCCGGGTGGGGTTGCCGGAACGGCTGTACTCGTATCCGAGCCGGGGCGCACCGACGGCGTCCTGGGCGTAGGTGCTGGTCTGGTATATCGGTGGGATCACCGCGCCGGTGCGGGCCTCCGGGTCCTGGCCGGCGTGAATCGCGAGCGTCTCGAAGCCGTGGGTCATGACGCAGACGTTAGTCCTCCCCCGCGTCCCAGCCCATGGAACCCGATCGTGGGCCGGTCACTCGGTGGATTTGGGATGTCCCGGTCCCGCCGCCACGATCCACACGATCCGGCGGTCGGGATCCGGGCAGTACCAGATCCGACCGCCTGCCGTCACCTCGTACTGCCACTGCACCAGCGTCTTCCCTCCGACCTCGCGATGCGACAGCCCGCCGCGAAGCCGGTGCTGACGGGCGGGATTCTCCGGATCGACGGGCCGCTCGGTGAGGACGACCCACGCCTCCCAGGTGTTCGACCGGGCGGTCTGACACAGGTGGTCCCAGCCCTTGGCCGCCTCGGACGAGGCAAACCTCGCCTCCCATCCGCCCGGCCGGCCGGGCGGCGCAACGCGGTCCCCTCGCTTGGCCGGCACCCTCACTCCTCCGAAGGGCCGGGCACCGGGCCGTGATCGTCGGACAACGGCTGGGTCAGTTCGCGCACCAGCGCCGGATCGGTGTAGACGGCTGCGGTCGCCTTCCACTCACGAAGAGTCTGCGTCAGCACCGACCATTGCCCCAGGTCGGCCGAGATCCTGGCCGCCGTCGTGAAGTCCGAGATGAACTCCGGTAGATCGACGTCCGGGAGCAACCGCAACCAGGGGAATTCCTCCGCGAGCACGGTGGCAGCCACATCGACGGGAAGGTACACCAGGGCATTGCGGAGGGTGCGGGCCGCCGCGATCGCTCCCTCCCCCGCAGCGATCACCCGGTCCTCCCGAGTGAGCAGCAATGCGGCACCGTCGCGGCGGCGGACCCGGACGTCGCCCGAGTCCGCGAGGGCCGCCACGCTCTTGGGGTCGCGTTGCAGCTCACTCCACTGCACCTCGGTGGTAGTAGCCATGCCTAAATTCTGAACTTTTTCAGACTTCTTAGCAAGTCGAATCAACGCGCCGAGCGGGACACGTGGGTACGGCCATAATCTGAGCCGATGGCGGGATGTGTGTTCTGCGGGATCGTGGCGGGCGAGGTGCCGGCGTTCCGGGTGGTCGACAGCGCCGACGGTGTGGCGTTCCTGGACACCCGTCCGGTGTTCAAGGGACACGTGCTCGTGGTGCCCCGCACCCACCTGGTCACCCTCGCCGACCTGCCGCCGGAGTCACTCGCCGGCTATTTCGGGCTGGTCCGACGGCTCACCGTCGCGGTGGAGAGCGGTCTGGGCGCGGGCGGCACGTTCGTGGCGATGAACAACAAGGTGTCCCAGTCGGTACCCCACCTGCACACCCACGTGGTGCCCCGGACCAAGGGCGACGGCCTGCGCGGCTTCTTCTGGCCGCGTACCCGCTACGCCGACGACGCCGAGGCGACCGCGTACGCCGAGCGTGTGCGGGACGCCGTGCCGGACAGCGCCTGAGCGCGCGCGGGGCGGGTAAGGAAGTGGGGTCCGCCGGTGTTGCACGCGGGGAAGGTACGAAAGGAGTTCCACCGTGTTCCTCCGCAGCATGAAGGCCGAAATGATCTCCCCGGACCGAGCCCTGCCCGGCCGCCCGATCGCGATGCCGGTCGCCGACCGGCACGAGGTGCTCGGGACCCCGCTCAAGGGGCCGTTCCCCGAGGGCTCGCAGGTCGCCGTGTTCGGCATGGGGTGTTTCTGGGGTGCCGAGCGGTTGTTCTGGACCCTCCCGGGCGTCTACACCACCTCCGTCGGATATGCGGGTGGCTACACCCCGAATCCGACCTACGAGGAGGTCTGCTCCGGCGGGACGGGGCACGCCGAGGTGGTCCAGGTCGTCTACGACCCCGCGACGATCAGCTACGAGGACCTGCTCAAGGTCTTCTGGGAGAACCACGACCCGACCCAGGGCATGCGCCAGGGCAACGACGTCGGTACGCAGTACCGCTCGACGATCTACACCACCACCGACGAGCAGTTCGCCACCGCCGAGGCGTCCCGGGAGGCGTTCGCGCCGATCGTGGCCCGCGCGGGCAAGGGCGAGATCACCACGGAGATCAGCCGCCTCGGCGACTACTACCTGGCCGAGGACTATCACCAGCAGTATCTGGCACCCACCAAGAACCCGAACGGCTACTGCAACCACGGCCCGAACGGGCTGAGTTGCCCGGTCGGCGTGGCGCGCACCACCGGCTGACCCTCCAGCGACCGGCTCGCCCGATGGGCGGGCCGGTACGCACCGGGCGCGATGATCCAAATTGCGGCGCTCGTCACAGACCGGCAGCCGGGGCAAGTCGGACAGATATCCGCAGTCGGGCATCTTCTGCCCGCTCTCATCGGCAGATGTCGTCCGGCTGATCGTGCGGGCGCGGATTCTAGCAATGCTGTTACACGACCGTCATGGTCTCAACAGGCGAATCGCAACAACGTCTGGCAGCATTGGCTCGCATGTGCGGACTGGCTGGGGAGTTCCGACGGGACGCGTCGCGTGCCGACGTCGGGACGGTGGAGCGAATGGCCGCCACGATGTGCGACCGGGGGCCCGACGGTGGCGGTGTGTGGGCTCAGGGGCCGGTCGCCCTCGGCCATCGCCGTCTGAAGATCATCGACTTGTCGGCCGCCAGCGGCCAACCCATCGTCGACTCGGCCGCCGGCCTGACCGGCGTCTTCAACGGCTGCATCTACAACTACCGCGAGCTGCGCGCCGAACTGGCGGCCAAGGGCCACCACTTCTTCTCCAGCGGCGACAGCGAGGTGGTCATCAAGGCGTACGCCGAGTGGGGGCTCGACTTCGTCGACCACCTGATCGGCATGTTCGCCGTGGCGATCACCGAACGGGACACCGGCCGCCTGGTGCTGGCCCGGGACCGGCTCGGCATCAAGCCGCTCTACCTCGCCGAGTCGCCCGGCGTGGTCCGCTTCGCCAGCACCCTACCCGCCCTGGTCGCGGGTGGCGGCGTGGACACCACCATCGACCCGGTGGCGCTCGCCCACTACCTCAGCTTCCACAGCATCGTGCCGCCGCCGCGCACCATCCTGCGCGGCGTCACCAAGCTGCCCCCGGCCACCGTCCGGGTCTACGAGCCCGACGGCGCCACCCACGAGCGCGTCTACTGGGACCCGTCCTTCCTGCGCCGGGACGAGCACTCCGGCTGGTCGGAGAAGGACTGGCAGGACGCGCTGCTGGAGTCGCTGACCACCGCCGTACGGCGTCGCATGGTCGCCGACGTGCCGGTGGGCGTACTGCTCTCCGGCGGCCTGGACTCCAGCCTGGTGGTGGCCCTGCTGGCCGGTGAGGGGCAGCGCGGCCTCTCCACCTTCTCGATCGGCTTCGACGCGGTCGGTGGCCGGGAGGGCGACGAGTTCCGCTACTCCGACGTGGTCGCCAAGACCTTCGACACCGACCACCACCAGCTCCGGATCGCCGCCCAGGACCTGGTGCCGCCGCTGGAGGCCGCCGTCGCGGCCATGAGCGAGCCGATGGTCAGCCACGACTGTGTCGCGTTCTACCTGCTCAGCCAGGAGGTCTCCCGGCACGTCAAGGTGGTCCAGTCCGGCCAGGGCGCCGACGAGATCCTGGGCGGCTACCACTGGTACCCGCCGCTGGCGGAGGTCGGTCGCGAGCAGGCTCTCGACACGTACGCCCGGGCCTTCTTCGACCGCGACGCGAGCGGCCTGGCCCGGGTGCTCAACCGGGAGTGGCTCACCGACGCCGACCCGGCGCGGGAGTTCGTCGCCGCGCACCTGGCACGGGCCGGCGCGCAGACCGCCGTCGACGCCGGCCTGCGCCTCGACACGCAGATCATGCTCACCGACGACCCGGTCAAGCGGGTCGACAACATGACCATGGCGCACGGGCTGGAGGCCCGGGTGCCCTTCCTGGATCACGAGTTCGTCGAACTGGCCGCCGCCTGCCCGCCGGAGCTGAAGTTGGCTCAGGGCGGCAAGGGGGTGCTCAAGGAGATCGGCCGTCGGGTGCTGCCACACGAGGTCATCGACCGGCCGAAGGGCTACTTCCCGGTCCCGGGCCTCACCCACCTGGAGGGCAAGCTCCTCGACCGGGTACGGGACGCGCTCTCCGCGCCCGAGGCCCGCCGCCGCGACCTGTTCCGCACCGATTACGTCAACGCCCTGCTCGACGCGCCCAACGCCGAACTGACCCCGTTGAACGGAAACAAGCTGTGGCAACTCGGACTCCTGGAAATGTGGCTCCAGAGCCACGGAATCGACTGACCGTGACCGACACCCTGGCGACCGGGGTGGCCCGGACCGACCGAGGTCGAGGCGCGGGACGACGGTACGAGCGGGTCGGGCCGGGCGGTGATCCGATCGCCGCGAACACCGGCGACGCCACCGACGACGACCGTGCCGGCGGCGACGAGGGCGTCATCCTCGACTGCGGGTGGGGACGGCTGGTCTTCGGCCAGACCTTCGCCGACCAGGCCGCCGTCGCCGACGTGCTGCGCTCCGAGGCGGCCGGCGCCCGGGACATCTGCATCTATCTGCGGGACCCGCACGTGCTGGTCTCCCGGCTGCCCGACGAGCTGTTCATCGACCCGTCGCTGACCTTCCGGCTGCCGCTGGGCGGGACCCGGTCGGGTCCGCGTCGGGCCGACGGGACGAGCGAGGAGGCCGGTAACGCCGACACCCCGGCCGCCGTGAACGGGCGTGGCGAGCTGCCCGGGGTACGCATCCGCCGGCTGCGCGACGCGGCCGACGCGGACGCGGTCAACCGGATCTACGCGGCCAACGGCATGGTCACCGCCCCGGTGGACATCCTGGTCGACAACGCCGCCACGGACCGGTTCCTGCACCTGGTGGCGGAGGCGGCGACCGGTGAGATCGTCGGCACCATCACCGGCGTCGACCACGTGGCGGTCTTCGACGACCCGGACAACGGGGCCAGCCTCTGGTGCCTCACGGTCGACTTCAACCAGGCGCCGCCCGGCACCGGCCAGGCGCTGATCACCGAGCTGGCCACCCGGCTGGTGGCCCGGGGGCGCGCGTACGTCGACCTCTCGGTGCTCGCCGAGAACGCCGGGGCGATCCGGCTCTATGAGCGGCTCGGCTTCTATCGCACCGCCACGCTCTGTGTGAAGCGGAAGAACCCGATCAACGAGCGGCTGTTCCTGCCGGCCATGCCGGCCGGTTACGACGAGCTGAACCCGTACGCGAAGATCGTCGCCGACGAGGCGATGCGCCGGGGCATCCGGGTGGAGGTGACCGACGCGGCCTGGGGTGAGCTGCGGCTGACCAGTGGCGGCCGGACCATCCTCACCCGGGAGTCGCTCTCCGAGCTGACCTCGGCGGTGGCCATGAGCCGCTGCGACGACAAGCGGGTCACCCGTCGCATCCTGACCGAGGCCGGCCTGTCGGTGCCGCGGGGCCGGACCGCCACCGGTGACGCCGCCGACGCCGAGTTCCTGTCCGAGGTGGGTCACCTGGTGGTCAAGCCGGCCCGTGGCGAACAGGGCAACGGCATCACCGTCGGCGTACGCACCGACGAGGCGCTGGCCGCCGCCGTCGAACTGGCCGCCCGGTTCTGTCCCGAGGTGCTGCTGGAGGAGCTGTGCACCGGCGAGGACCTGCGCGTCGTGATGATCGACCACGAGGTGGTAGCCGCCGCCGTACGCCGACCCGCCTCGATCACCGGCGACGGCGTGCACGACATCACCGAGCTGATCGCGCGGCAGAGCCGGCGTCGGGCCGCCGCCACGGGTGGTGAGTCCCGCATCCCGCTCGACGAGATGACCCGGGACGTGGTCGCCGAGGCCGGGTACGCGCTCACCGACGTCCTGCCCGAGGGTCAGGTGCTGGCCGTACGCCGGACCGCGAACCTGCACACCGGGGGCACCATCCACGACGTCACCGGGGAGCTGCACCCGATGATCGCGGAGGCGTGCGTGGCGGCCAGTCGGGCGCTGGACATCCCGGTCACCGGGCTCGACCTGCTGGTACCCGCCCCGGACCGGCCGGAACACGTCTTCATCGAGGCCAACGAGCGGCCGGGGCTGGCCAACCACGAGCCCCAGCCGACCGCCGAACGCTTCGTGGACCTGCTTTTCCCCGGGACTCGGGCACCGCAACGGCTGTGGACCCCGGCCGGTGCGGCACCATCTGGGGCATGACCGTACGCAAGACCACTCCGCTCCCCATCGACCTCGACTATCTGCGTCAGGTGATGGTCGAGCTGTTGGACATCCCGAGCCCGTCGGGGCGCACCGACCACGTGCAGCAGTACGTCGGCGAGCGCCTGTCGGCGCTCGGCATCCCGTCGACGCTGACTCGCCGGGGCGCGCTCAGCGCCTGCCTGCCCGGTCCCCGGGAAACCGGGGCGGACCGGGCGATCGTGGTACACACCGACACGATCGGCGGGATGGTCAAGCGGCTCAAGGAGAACGGTCGGCTGGAGCTGAACCCGATCGGTACACACAGCGCCCGGTTCGCCGAGGGCGCGCACGTCCGGGTCTTCACCGACGACCTGGACCGGGTGGTCACCGGTCAGGTGCTGCCGCTCAAGGCCAGCGGGCACCGCTACAACGAGGCGGTGGACGAGCAGGGCATCGGCTGGGATCAGGTCGAGGTACGCATCGACGAGCCGGTGGAGGACATCGCCGGGCTGCGGGCGCTCGGCATCGACGCGGGGGACTTCGTGGCGTTCCTGCCCAACCCGACCGTCACGCCCAGCGGCTACGTGAAGTCCCGGCACCTGGACGACAAGGCCGGCGTGGCGGCGGTGCTGGCGGCGATGAAGGCGATGGTCGACGCGGGGGTGAAGCCCGCCGTCACCGCGCACCTGCTGGTCACCGTGACCGAGGAGATCGGCCACGGCGCGTCGCACGGGCTCGACCCGGACGTGGCCGAGATCGTCTCGGTGGACGCGGCCGTGGTCGCCCCCGGGCAGCAGTCCCGGGAGAACGCCGCCACCCTGGCGATGGGCGACGGGGTGGGGCCGTTCGACTACCACCTGACCCGCAACCTCGCGGCGATCGCCCGTGAACACGACGTCGACCTGGTCCGCGACGTCTTCGACTACTACCGCTCGGACGTGGCGGCGGCGGTCGAGGCAGGCGCCCACGCGCGGGTGGCCCTGCTCGGCTTCGGTGTCGACGCCACCCACGGGCACGAGCGCACCCACCTGGACGGGCTGCACCACCTGGCCCAGTTGCTCTGCCTCTATCTCCAGAGCGACCTGGTGTTCCCCGAGTGGGACGCCGAGCCGGAGGGTGACCTGGCCGACTTCCCGTCGCTGGCGGTGCAGCCGGCCAGCGCGGACGGCCCCCGCAAGGGCCCGATCGGCATCGCCCAGGACTGACCGGGACGTCCGGCACGGGCCGTCCCGACAGATGTGATCGAAATCCGTTGCCGGTGCGGCCGCCGCTGGATAACGTGGCGGTACACGTGAAAGGAGGTGGTCCAGACTTGTATAGCAATCGGACTCGTGAGGTGGCTGTCCGCTAGCCGCTGTCCTCGACAGTGACCGTCTGTTCCGCAGGCGGGCAGTGACAAGCGTCGAGACCGTGTGGCAGCGGTGCGGCGAATCCACGACAAGCCACCCGACCCCCGGGGTGCCGACTCAGTCCAGTCGGTCCGCGTCCGCGCGGAAACCCCGGGGGTCGCCCTTTGTCCGGGTCCCCTCCCTGGAGGTCGCCGTGTCGATGCGCGAGCTGGTGGTGCTGGGGACGGCCAGTCAGGCACCGACCCGGGCCCGCAACCACAACGGGTACGTGCTCCGCTGGGACGACGAGGTGATCCTCTTCGACCCGGGCGAGGGCAGCCAGCGGCAACTGCTGCACACCACGGTCACCGCCACCGACCTGACCCGGATCTGCGTCACCCACTTCCACGGCGACCACTGCCTCGGCCTGCCCGGCACCATCCAGCGCCTCTCCCTGGACCGGGTCTCGCGGCCGGTGGCGGTGCACTTCCCCGCCGAGGGCGCCGAATACTTCGCCCGACTGCGGCACGCCAGCTCCTTCCACGAGACCGCCGAGCTGGCCGTCACGCCGATCGAGGCGGACGGGCAGCGCATCGCGCTGCGCTGCGGCACGCTGGAGGCCCGCCGACTGCGGCACCCCGTCGACACGTACGGGTATCGGCTGGTGGAGCCGGACGGCTGCCGGATGCTGCCGGAGAAGCTGGCCGCGTACGGCGTCGACGGGCCGGCGGTCGGCGAGTTGCAGCGCGTCGGCCACCTCGACCGGGACGGGCGTCGCGTCACCCGGGAGGAGGTGAGCGTGCCCCGCCCCGGGCAGCGGTTCGCCTTCGTGATGGACACCGGCCTCTGCGACGGGGTGTACGCGCTGGCCGACCAGGCCGACCTGCTGGTGATCGAGTCGACGTTCCTGGAGTCGGAGGCGGCACTCGCCGCCGAGGTCGGGCACCTCACCGCCGGCCAGGCCGCGCGGGTGGCGGCCGAGTCGGGGGTACGCCGACTCGTGCTGACCCACTTCTCCCAGCGCTACGGCGACCCGCTCCGCTTCGCCGAGGAGGCGCGCCGACACTTCGACGGGGACCTGGTGATCGCCGAGGATCTGACCACGGTTCAGGTGCCACCCCGCCGGGTACCCTCGGCTGAGTGACTGTCACGCTGCGTACCGCAACCGTCGACGACCTGATGGCGGTGGGCGCCCTGCACCAGCGTTCACGCGTCGCCGCGTACTCGTCGTTCCTGCCGCCTGAGGCGCTGGCCGACCCCACTCCGGAGGCCATGGGTGCGTACTGGGCCGAACGATGGATCTGGGAACGCGACAGTCACCGGATGATCCTGGCCATGCGGGGCGACACCGTCGCCGGATTCAGCTACTCCGGCCCGGACGACGAGGACGACCCGGACACCGGGCTCCTGTGCGCGATCCACCTGGCTCCCGCCGAGCGCGGCCGGGGCGTCGGCCGGGAGCTGATGGTCGACGCCCTGGCCGGCATGCGTACGCGGGGCTGGCGCCGTGCGGCGCTCTGGGTGCTACGCGAGAACGAGCCGGCCCGTCGCTTCTACGAGCGTGGCGGCTGGTCCCCCACCGGAGTCGAACGCGTCGAGCTGATCGGCACGACGCAGACCCCCCAACTGCGCTACACCCGGCTTCTCTAAGGTGTAAGGAAGGGCACCTTATTAACGCCTCGTGCATAGCAGGGGTCCCTGCTAACAGTCGATCTCACAGCTCCACGACACCGGATCACGCGCCGTCCTGGTCGGCGTCGACTCCGAAGTTGATGACTCCGAGGTAACCGTCACCGTCCTGGCTGACCGTCATCCGCATGCTGTCGGCATAGATGGAGTCGTCGTCGTTGAAAGTGTCCCGCCCGGTGTGTGCCGCGTACGGCTGGCTGGCGTAGACCTCACTGTTCAGCATCTCGTCGAACATCACCTGGGTGGTCAGCACCCGCGAGTTGTCGACGTGCACCATCGCGTGGATGTGGACGGTACGACCCCGGTACCAGCCGGGCCAGATCGTAACGAACTCGACTATACCGTCGGCGTTGGTGACCTGCGCCCCGCGCAGGTACCGCTGGTCGTCGGTCGGGTTCAGATCGGCCATGTCCCCGCCACCGGAGTCGCCCCCGGGAGGGCTGACACCAGGACCTCCACCCCCGGGTGTGCCACTCGGCGGGGTGCCCCCGGGGCCACCATCGGGCGGGGTGCCGCCGCCGGAGGCGCCGTTCGCGCCCGAGGACTGGGCCTCCGCACCCGAGTAGAGACCGGCCGCGTCGCAGTGCCAGATCTCCACCAGCGCATTCGGCAGCGGCCCACACCGCTCGCTGTCTTGCACCCGGATGGCCAGTCGGAGCCGTACGCCCTCGCGGTCCTCCCGGATGTCGCTGCGGATCTTGTCGGCGTCGAAGTAGTACGGCCCTTGGGTGGCGCTCGCCGTCAGCGTGCAGGTGTTCGCGCCGTCGAACAACGCGGTGAGATCGTTCGCGGTGGTCGCCTGTGGGGCCACGGTCTCACCGGTCGAGGTGGTGACGGTGCCGCCGCCCCGGCCGCAGGCTGCCAGCAGGCCGGCCAGCCCGACCGACCCGATCCCGGCGATGATGCGCCGCCGACTGACCCGTTGCCCCTCATGGTGGTCGTACCCCATCTGTTCCTCCCGATCGTTGCCCTGGCAGCGACGATAGAAACGAGAGGTAAGCGTCCGCTTTGGCCCGCTTGTGCAACTGCTGTGCGTCGGCGGACCGCCAGACAACGGTGGAGTCAGACGCCGGGTTGTTGTCCGACGTCCAGCGGGCAACTCTGCGCGTTAGCAGGGGACCCCTGCTATGCACGAGGCGTTAACAAGGTGCCCTTCCTTACACCTCAGCGGGCGCCGAGGTGGGCGAGCAGGTCCTGGCGGGTGAGGACGCCCTTGGGCTTACCGTCGATCAGCACCAGCGCGGCGTCGGACTTCTCCAGCAGGTTCACCGCCTCGCTGACCGGCTGGCCACCACCGATCATCGGCAGCGCCGGCCCCATGTGCCGCTCGATCGTGTCGTGCAGTTGGGCCTGGCCGGTGAAGAGCGCGTCCAGCAGGTCCTTCTCGGCGATCGAGCCGGCCACCTCGCCGGTCACCACCGGCGGCTCGGCCTTGAGCACCGGGAGCTGCGAGACGCCGTACTCGCGCATGTAGTCGACCGCGTCGCGGACCGTCTCGGTGGGGTGCACGTGGACCAGCTCGGGGAGCTGACCGGGCTTGGCGGCCAGCGCCTGCGCCACCGTCGGCTCCGAGCCGGAGTTGTCCAGGAAGCCGTAGCGGGCCATCCAGGCGTCGTTGAAGATCTTGGACAGGTAGCCCCGGCCACCGTCGGGCAGCAGCACCACGACCACGTCGTCCGGTCCGGCGGCGCGGGCCACCTCCAGCGCCGCCACCGCCGCCATCCCGCAGGAGCCGCCGACCAGCAGCCCCTCCTCGCGGGCCAGCCGCCGGGTCATCTCGAAGGACTGCTTGTCCGACACCTCGATGATCTCGTCGGCCACGTCCCGGTCGTAGGTCTCCGGCCAGAAGTCCTCACCGACCCCTTCGACCAGGTACGGCCGGCCGGTGCCGCCGGAGTAGACCGAGCCCTCCGGGTCCGCGCCGATGACCTTGACCTTGCCGCCGGACGCCTCCTTCAGGTAGCGCCCGATGCCGGAGATGGTGCCTCCGGTGCCGACGCCCGCGACGAAGTGCGTGATCCGGCCCTCGGTCTGCTTCCACAGCTCCGGCCCGGTGGTCTCGTAGTGCGAGCGGGGGTTGGCCGGGTTGGCGTACTGGTTGGGCTTCCAGGCGCCGGGGATCTCCCGGGCCAGCCGGTCGGAGACGTTGTAGTACGAGCGGGGGTCCTCGGGCGCGACGGCGGTCGGGCAGACGACCACCTCGGCGCCGTACGCCCGCAGCACGTCCTGCTTGTCCTGGCTGACCTTGTCGGGGCAGACGAACACGCACCGGTAGCCCTTGAGCTGCGCCACCAGGGCCAGCCCGACACCGGTGTTGCCGCTGGTCGGCTCGACGATGGTGCCACCGGGCCGGAGGATGCCGGCGGCCTCGGCGTCCTCGACCATCCGCACCGCGATCCGGTCCTTGACCGAGCCGCCGGGGTTGAGGTACTCCACCTTCGCCAGCACGGTCGCCTGGATGCCCTCGGCGACGGTACGCAGACGTACCAGCGGGGTGTTGCCGATCATCTCGACGACGTTGTCGTAGTACTGCACCTCGTTGTGCCCTTTCCTCCGGCGCCGGCGCCGGAGGCCGGGCGGGTGATCGCGTGATTCCCGCGCCCAGGGTACGTCGGGTCAGGGCACCACGTGCCCCGGGACCACGGAGCCGCCCCGCGCCTCCCACTCCAGGAAACGCTCGGTCTCGGCCAGCACCGCGCCGGCCAACCAGGTCACCATCACCGCGTCGTCGATCAGCCCGAACACCGTCAGGAACATCTCCGGTACGGCGTCGATCGGCGAGACGATGTAGGCCGTGGCCGCCGTCATCATGGCCAACCGCAGGCCGCCGTCGTACTGTCCGCGGGCGGTGGCCCCGATCATCCGGGGCAGCGCCCCGACCCGTGCGCCGATCGACGGGCCGCCCCGCGCACCGGCCGTCAGCGCCCGGGCCAGGGCGACGAACGCCGCACCCCGTTTCAACGTCTTAGCCATCGTCGTGCTCCTCTCCACCGTGCAGCGTGACGACCCGGCGCAACCTCCACGATCCGTCACACGACGCCGCAGCGCCAAGTACCCAGATCGGTCGTTTTCCAGGCATCCGTGCAGAGTGCTCGACGACAGCGAGCCGTCGTACCCGCGCGCTAGTGTCGCCTCATGGGGGTGGTTGATTCCGTCGTCTCGGAGCGTCCGCGCTGGCAGCGCGCGCGGCGGGTGGCCCGCCTCGCGGCCATCGGCATCGGTGCCTCGGTCGCCGCCGCGGCGGCCACCACCGGAGTGTTGTTCGGCCAGGCCCGGCAGGCCCGGCGGACCATCCCGATGGCCGAGGCGCCACCGCCGCGCTGCGACGGGGTCTACGGTGCGAAGTTCCCGGGTACGCCGATCACCGTGGTCGTGCTCGGTGACTCCTCGGCCGCCGGCTTCGGCGTGCACCGCCGCCGCGAGACGCCCGGTGCGCTGCTGGCGACCGGCCTGTCCCGGCGGCTGCGACGGCCGGTCCGGCTGCACCGCTTCGCCGTGGTCGGCGCCATCTCGGCGGGTCTGCGCTTCCAGGTCGAGGCAGCCCTGGACTGCGATCCCGACGTGGCGGTGATCCTGATCGGCGCCAACGACGTGACCAACCGGACGCCGCCCGCCCTGGCCATCCGCCATCTCGCCGAGGGGGTTCGCGCGTTGCGGGCGGCCGGGGCCGAGGTGGTCGTCGGCACCTGTCCCGACCTGGGGGCGATCCGGCCGATCCAGCCGCCGCTGCGCTGGCTGGCCCGTCGGTGGAGTCGGCAGCTCGCCGCCGCCCAGACCGTCGCGGTCGTGTCGGCGGGCGGCTGGACGGTCTCCCTCGGTGACCTGCTCGGTCCCCGGTTCGACGCCGAGCCGGGGCGGATGTTCGCCTGGGACCGGTTCCACCCGTCCGCCGAGGGTTACGCGGCCGCCGCCGCGGCCCTGTTGCCCACGGTGGTCTCCGCGCTCTCGCAGGGCCCCGAACGCGGGCCTTCGCGCACACGCCCGGAAGGCGTACGGTCATTGCCGAAGGCTGCTCAGGAAGCGGCCCAGCACCCGGGGACGGAGGTCAGCGGCACGCAGGTCCGCGGCAGGGAGAGCGGGCCGGCCGGTCGGTGGGCACAGCTTCGCCGCCGGGGCTTCTTCGGAGGCGGCGCGACGCCACAGCCGGCCTCCGCGATCGACTCACCCGCAGTGGAGGGACTCAGATGACTGAGCGGATCAGGCCGCAGCACGGGTCACGGTGTGCCGGTACGCGCCTGGGAGCGACACGATGACCGGGCTCTCTCCCGGTGCCCGGGTCGCCCGCACCGCCGCCGTCTCCCTGCTCGCCAGCACGCTCGGTGGTGCCGCCGTCCTGGCCGGACAGGCCGTGGCGGCGCGCAACCGCCGGTACGCCCAGCCGGAGCTGGGGCTCGCGTTGCGGGCCACGGTCGGCCGCAGCGACGCGCCGGTGCTGCGGCTGGTGCTGCTCGGCGACTCCTCGGCGCTCGGCGTCGGGGTCGACCGGCTGGGCGACACCATCGGCGGTCAACTGGCCGAGTTGCTCGCCGAGGGGCCCGCCGGGCGGCAGGTGCACCTGTCCAGCGTCGGCGTCTCCGGTTCCCGCTCGACCGACCTGGCCACTCAGGTGGCCCGCGCGCTGCTCGGCGAGCGGCCGGACGTCGCGGTCATCCTGGTCGGCGCGAACGACGTGACCGGCATGCGCCGCCCGGCCGACGCCGCCGCCTACCTCGGGGCGGCCGTGCACCGGCTGCGCCAGGCGGGCGTGGAGGTCGTCGTCGGCACCTGCCCGGACCTGGGCGCGGTACGCGCGATCGCCCCTCCCCTGCGTCAGGTCGTCGGCCTGGTGGGGCGCTGGGTGGCGCGGGCGCAGACCGGCGCGGTCCTGGACGCCGGTGGCACGGTCGTCGACCTGGCCACCGAGACCGGTCCGGTGTTCCGGGCCGACGCGGGCACGTTCTGCCACGACGGCTACCACCCCTCGGCGGACGGCTACCGGGTCTGGGCGCACGCACTGCTGCCGGCCGTGGTCGCCGCAGCGGCGGTGACGCCTCGCCGCTGACCTGGGTCGATCGGCCGCCCCGGCGGGGTGACATTTCCCGACTGCGGAAAACTTCCGCTGCAAGTTACCACCGAGTTAGCGTGTGCCCATGCCGATTGAGTCGTCCCGCGACGCCGTGATCGTCGCCACCGCCCGCTCCCCCATCGGCCGGGCCCACAAGGGTTCCCTCCGTGATGTCCGGCCGGACGACCTCGCCGCCACCATCGTGCAGGCCGCCCTGGACAAGATCCCCCAACTCGACCCGCGCGAGATCGACGACCTCTATCTGGGGTGCGGTCTGCCCGGCGGCGAGCAGGGCTTCAACATGGCCCGGGTGGTGGCCGTGCTGATGGGCCTCGACGGCCTCCCCGGCGCCACGACCACCCGCTACTGCGCCTCGTCCCTACAGACCACCCGGATGGCGATGCACGCGATCCGGGCCGGTGAGGGCGACGTCTTCGTCTCCGCCGGTGTCGAGACCGTCTCCCGCTACGCCCGGGGCAACTCCGACGTCCTGCCCCCGGAGGCGCAGGCCCTGCTGGGACGCTGGGAGAACCCCCGGTTCGCCGAGGCGCGGGACCGCTCCAAGAGCCGTACGGAGGCCGGCAGCCCGGTCTGGACCGACCCCCGTGAGCAGGGCGCGCTGCCCGACGTCTACCTGGCCATGGGGCAGACCGCCGAGAACCTGGCCCAGGTGCACGACGTCAGCCGCGCCGACATGGACGCCTTCGGCGTCCGCAGCCAGAACCTGGCGGAGAAGGCGATCGCCGACGGCTTCTGGGCTCGCGAGATCACCCCGGTCACCACGCCGGAGGGCACCGTGGTCTCCGCCGACGACGGTCCGCGTGCCGGGGTGACGCTGGAGGCGGTCTCCGCGCTCAAGCCGGTGTTCCGGCCGGACGGGCGGATCACCGCCGGCAATTGCTGCCCGCTCAACGACGGCGCTGCCGCCGTGGTCGTGATGAGCGCCCAGCGGGCCGAGGAGCTGGGGGTCACCCCGCTGGCCCGGATCGTCTCGACCGGCGTCACCGCGCTCTCGCCGGAGATCATGGGGCTCGGTCCGGTCGAGGCCAGCCGGCAGGCGCTGGCGCGGGCCGGCATGACCATCGACGACGTCGACCTGGTGGAGATCAACGAGGCGTTCGCGGCTCAGGTGATCCCGTCGTACCGGCAGCTCGGCATTCCCGAGGAGAAGCTGAACGTGGCCGGCGGCGCGATCGCGGTCGGTCACCCCTTCGGGATGACCGGTGCCCGGATCACCGGCACGCTGCTGAACGCGTTGCAGTGGCACGACAAGACCATCGGCCTGGAGACCATGTGCGTCGGCGGCGGGCAGGGCATGGCGATGGTCCTCGAACGCCTGAACTGACACAGGCCCTAGAGCGCGGTGCGGGTCGCGGCCACCTCGGTCGCGGCCCGCGTCAGCGTCTCCTCGGGCGGGCCGGCGGCCAGCAGGTCGGCGGCGACCACCCGGAGCTGGTCGGGCAGGACGAGGTCGTTGTCGAGCCGGGGCACGCTGCGCCGGGGCTGCCCCTCCGCGTCGGCGGCCAGGTTGGCGATCTCCTGCACCAACCGGTGCACCAGGTCCGCCCGCGACACGTTGCCTCGGGAGGCGGCGGCCGCCCAGCGGGCGTGCTGCCAGTGCCCCACCTGCCGCACCAGCAGTTCCACGCCTCGGCCCACCTCGTCCCGCCCCGGCGAATCACCCATCCCCGCACTGTACGCACCGGCCCGGAGCCGGCGATCATGGCGGCCGCCGACGGCTGCGGCCCGGGCGACGGGGGTGGCGACGAACGACGGCGCCCGCCCCGGGTGGGGCGGGCGCCGGTCGGTCGCTGGGCGGCGATGGTCAGTCGTCGCCTTGGAAGTAGCTCAGCAGGCGCAGCATCTCGATGTAGAGCCAGATCAGGCTGACCAGGATGCCGAAGGCGGCGACCCAGGAGTAGCGCTGCGGCAGGCCCATCCGGACGCCGTCCTCGACCTCCTTGAAGCTGAGGATGAAGCTCAGCGAGGCGACCACGATGCAGACGATGCTGAACCCGATGGCCAGCGGGCTGCCGTCACGCAGACCGGTGTTCACACCGAACATCGCCAGCACCAGGTTGATCAGCATGACGGCGAAGAGACCCGCCATCACGGCGACCATGCCCTTGACGAACTTCGGCGTCGCCCGGATGACCTTCGCCCGGTAGAGCATGGTCATCACGAAGAAGACACCGAAGGTGGCGGTCACCGCCTGGATCACGATGCCGTCGTACAGCGACTCGAAGAACTTGCTCACCGCGCCGACGAGCACACCCTGGACCACCGCGTACGCGACGACCAGAGCCGGGTTCGCCATCTTGGAGAACGAAATGATCATGCCGAGCACGAGGCCCACGACGGCGGCACCGATCCAGGCGACGCCGAGCAGCGCGTCGGGCACCATCACCCAGGCCGCCGCGCCGGTCACACCGACGATGGCCAGGAGCATGACGGTCTTGACCACCACGTCGTCGATCGACATGGGGGTGACCGCCGGCGGCGCGGACGGGTAACCCGGCGCACCGGGGTAACCGGCCTGCGGCGGGTACTGCTGCTGGGGGTATCCGGGCTGTCCGTACGGCCCGGTCGGGGCGTACCCGGCGGCACGCTCCCGCTCGGCCGCCTGACCGAGCCGGGCGAGCACCGGGTTCGAAGTCTTCACTCTCTGGCCTCCCTAAGGGGGTCGTGGCACGTCAACGCGCGCTACAAGAGTAAACGTCCGGAGCGGCGGCATGTCGATCGGAATGCTGAGGGAACCCTGAGAGTGCCCGGGGCGGGGGTCGAACCCGCACGCCTTGCGGCAGCCGCTTTTAAGGCGGCCGTGTCTGCCGTTCCACCACCCGGGCGGGTGACCCCGACGCGAAGACACGCGTGGTGCAGTGCCACGGTAGCGGTTTCCCGCTCGCTGCGGCGTCCCGCGCGGAGCACCCGCACTAGGGTCGAGGCCGTGAGCAGCGCCGCACCCACCGCACGCGAGAACGGCGTGTCCGAGCGGGCGATCCGCACCACCGATCGGGTACGCCTGCCACGCCGGACCCGCCTGGTGGCGGCCGTCACGCGGCACCGGGCCGACCTGCTGGTGGGGCTGGTGTTCGTGGTGCTGGCGGGATGGCTGACGCACGGGCTCTGGCCCGACCCGACGGGCCGGGTGCTCGCCCTCAACCCCGAGGACCAGGTCCTCTACGAGTGGTTCCTGACCGTGGACGCGCGGGCCCTGCTGGGCGACTTCGGGCTGCACACCGACCGACTAAACGCCCCGGACGGGGTGAACCTGATGGCCAACACCTCGGTCATCGCCCTCGGCCTGCTGTTCGCGCCGGTCACCCTGGCGTTCGGCGCGCCGGTCACCTTCGCCCTGCTCGCCGCCGGCAACCTGGCCGCCACCGCGACCGCCTGGTACCTGCTGTTCGCCCGGGTGCTGCGCGTCCACCGCCTGGCGGCCGTCCTGGGCGGCGCGCTGTGCGGCTTCGGCCCCGGGATGGTCTCGCAGACCAACAGCCACCTGCACATGACCGCCCAGTGGCTGCTGCCGGTCGTGGTCTGGCTGGTGGTGCGCCTGCTCCGGGCCGCCGACAGCACCGGGCGCGCCGGGCCGGACCGGCGGCGGCTGGTGACCTCCGCCGTGGGACTCGCCGCCGTGGTCTGCGTCCAGGTGTTCGTCGGCGAGGAGGTGCTCTTCCTCGCCACCGTCACCCTGCTGGTGATGGCGGCGACCGTGGCCGCCGTGGACCGGGACCTGACCCGCCGCGCGCTGCCCGCCTTCGTCGGCGGGATGGCGCTCGCCACCGGCCTGGCCCTGCTGGTGCTCGCCCGCCCGCTGTGGCTCCAGTTCGCCGGGCCGCTCGGCGTCGCCGACGGCATGTTCAGCCCGCACTACTTCTCGGCCGACCTGCGGAGCTGGTGGGCGGTCTCGCCGCTGACCCTGCTCGGTGACGAACGCTCGGCCGAGCTGACCACCGGGCCGGCGGAGTACAACACCTTCCTGGGCTGGCCCCTGCTGGTGGTCACCGCCGGGTGTGCGCTCCGGCTGCGGCGTCGCCCGCTGGTGCTGGCCTGCCTCGCCGGCATCCTGGTGATGGGCACGCTCTCGCTCGGCCCGGAGGTGGTCCACGCGGGCGAGAGCACCGGCCTACCCGGGCCGTACGCGCTGCTGGCCGGGCTGCCGGTGGTGGACGGTGCGCTGCCGATGCGTTTCGCCCTGGCGGTGCCGCCGCTGGCGGCGACGATCCTGGTGGTCGCGCTGGACCGGGCGCTGCGCGCGGGGCGGCGCGCCCGACGGATGGCGCTGGTGACGGCCGGTGTGGTGCTCCTGCCACTGGTCCCGACGCCGCTGCCCACCGCCGCGCGCACGCCGGTGCCCGAGTTCGTCACCGCCGGGCACTGGCGGACCTGCGTCGAACCGGGCGGCGTGTTGGTGCCGGTGCCGCTGGCGACGCCGAAGGACCCCTGGCCGATGCGATGGTCGACGGCGGCCGACGCCGCGTTCGGCATGCCGGAGGGCTTCTTCATCGGCCCGCACGGCCGGGGCGGCAGCGCCGCGATGGGGGTGGCCCCACGGCCCACGGCCGCGCTGCTCGCCGAGGTGAGCCGGAGCGGCCTACGCCCGGTGGTCGGCGAGAACCAGCGCCGCCGGGCCGCCGAGGACGTGCGGCACTGGGGTGCCTCCTGCGTGGTGCTGGCGGTCGCCACCGCGCACGCGGACAGCCTGCGGCTGACCCTGGAGGCGCTCTACGGGCCCTCGACCCGGGTGGCCGACGCCTGGATCTGGCGGGTCTGAGCCCGCGCGGCCGGTGGGCCGCGCGGGCTCGGACCACTACGCCTTGGAGCCCGGGTAGGACGCCTCGGCGAACTCCTCGCGCGGGTCGTGCAACTGACCGAGGGCGACCACCTCACGCTTGAGGAAGAACGCCAACGTCCAGTCGACCACCACCCGGACCTTGCGGTTGAACGAGGGGATGCGGCTCATGTGGTACGTCCGGTGCATGAACCAGGCCGGCCAGCCGGTCATCTTGACGCCGTAGACCTGGGCCACGCCCTTGTGCAGGCCGAGGCTGGCCACGCTGCCGGCGTGCTTGTGCTTGTAGTCGACCGGCTGCCCGCCCCGGACCACGGCGACGATGTTGTCGGCCATCCGCTGGGCCTGGCGTACCGCGTGCTGGGCGCTCGGCGAGCAGAAGTTGCCCGGCGGCTTGGTCAGGTCCGGTACGGCGGCGCAGTCCCCGGCGCTCCAGGCGCCCTCGACCACCCGGTCACCGTCGACCACCTGGAGGGTGGGCCGGCAGGTGACCCGACGCCGCTCGTCGCGGGGGAAGTCGGTGGCGTCCAGCATCGGCGCCGGCTTCACGCCCGCCGTCCAGACGATGGTGTCCGAGCTGAAGCTGTCCCCGTCGGAGAGCTTCACCACCCCGTCGACGCAGGACTCCAGGCGGGTGTCCAGCCGGATGTCCATGTCCCGCTTCAGCAACTGCTGCACGGTGTAGGCACCCATGTCCCGGTCGACCTCGGGAAGGACCCGTTGGGTGGCCTCGACCAGCACCCACCGCATGTCCGAAGCCGTCAGCTCCGGGTAGTACTTCAGGGCGTGCCGGGCCATGTCCTCCATCTCGGCGAGCGCCTCGATGCCGGCGTACCCGCCGCCGACGAAGACGAAGGTGAGGGCGCGACGCCGGACCTCCGGGTCGGTCGTCGCGGCCGCCACGTCCAACTGCTCCAACACGTGGTTGCGCAGATAGATGGCCTCGCCGATGGTCTTGAACCCGATGCCGTGCTCGTGCAGGCCGGGGATGGGCAGGGTCCGGGAGACCGAACCCGGTGCGACCACGACGTGGTCGTACGCGATCTCGCGCGGCGGTCCGATGATCGGCTGCACGGTGGCGGTCTTGCGGTCGTGCTCGATGCGGGTCACCGCACCGGACACCACCGTGCACCGCCGCAACTCGCGACGCAGCGGCACCACGGAGTGCCGTGGGGAGATGTTCCCTCCCGACGCCTCGGGGAGGAACGGCTGGTAGGTCATGTGCGGCTGCGGGTCGACGACGATGACCTCGGCCTCACGGGAGCTGAGCTTCTTCGACAGGCGCAGGGCCGCGTAGAGCCCGACGTGCCCGGCACCCACCACAAGGATCCGCTTCGGATTCACGCTTACATCTTTCCCGTGCCAGCGCCGGTAACCCCGCTCGCGGCACCCTTCTGTGACCGAGCACAACCTCAGTGTGACCCGCGCTACCGCAGGGACGAAACCGGACGAATCACAGCGGCACCGCAGGCCCCGGCGATCCCGTCGGAACCGCCGTTCACCTGCGTCGCAGCAGCCAGGCCAGCATCGCGGTCAACCCGACGACCACCAGCAGACCGGCGATCGTGACCGGCATCCGTCCGGTGCCGTCGCTGCCGACCCGGGCCAACTCGACCAGCAGCACCCCGAGGACCGACGTGGCGAGCACCACTGTGCCCGCCCGTGTGAGCCAACGCACGATCAGATCCGGGTCCACCGCCGCGTCGTACGGCAGCAGTGCCGCCAGGGCGGTCAGCGTGTGCGCGAGATAGAGCAGCGCCGCCACGAACAGCAGCCGCCACAGCGCGATCGGCCGCTCGTGCAGGTCGGTGGCGAGCACCCAGCCGGCGACCGTGACCAGCGCGGCGAAACTCGGCCAGAACCGGTGCGGTGACACCGCGGGCGCCACCGCGACCACGGCCAGCGCGCCGAGCGTCTGCCCCTGGAGCATCTGGACGGGGTACGACAGCAGCAACCCGGCGAACGTGACGAGGAAGACGCCGAAGCGCACCAGGATCGGGGCCAGGGTGATCCGACCGGCCGCCGTGCGTACCGCCTTGAGCCGCGCGATCACCGGCCACCCACCCGGGGTGCCGTGGCCAGCCGGGCCACGTCCCGCAGCACCTGGTCGAGGCTGCCCGCACCGGCCCAGGGCACCACCGGCACCCCGTGTTCGCGAAGCTGGGCGATCATCGTCTCCCGGTCCAGCCGCCACAGCCGGTACGCCACCTCGGCCCAGCCCCGGTCGGTCGGCGGGGTCAGGTCGGCCGGCAGGGTGTCCACCGCGACCACGAACCGCCCCGAGCGGGCCAGCCGGGCCAGCATCTGCGCCGACCGTTCCTCCAGCAGCGGCGTGAGGACCACCACCAGTGCGTCGGCGGAGAGCACCTGCGGTCCGAACACCTGGTCGTAGGGCTCGTGCGGGGAGGACTGCGCCTTCACGTCCAGCAGCCACTCCAGGACGGTCAGGTACTGGCGGCGTCCGGTGGCCGGGCGAAGACGCCGGGCGCTCGGGCCGTACTCCAGCAACGCCACCCGGTCGCCCCGGTGCAGGTAGTGCTCGGCGATGGCGGCGGCGGCCCGGACCGTGGTGTCCAGCACCGAGGCGGTGCCGGCGATCCCGCCGGAGCGGCCCGCCTCGGCGAGCACGTCGAGCAGCACGACCACCTCGGCGTCCCGGTCGGAGAGGGTGGACGCCACGTGCAGTTGCCGGGCCCGCAGCGACACCCGCCAGTCGATGCGGCGCAGCCGGTCGCCGGGGGCGAACACGCGGACACCGGCCAGCTCGCCGCCCTCGCCGGGCCGACGCGAATGGTGCGCGCCGACCAGGCCGGCGGCCCGGGGCATCGCCTCGACCGCGTCGAACGGCTCGGTCTTCGGGTACACCTTGGACCTGATCGGCTCGGCGTAGACCGCACGGGAGGTCAGCAGGCCCTGCGCGGCGGCGACCCGGGCACCGGCCGGGCCGATCCGGTGCCGTCCCCACCGCAACGCGGTGCCGGACAGCTCCAGGTCGACTGCGGTGTCCGGGGCAACCGAGGTGACGAAGGGCCGGTCGGTCGGAGAGGACCGCCGGCCGGCGGGCGCGTCACCACCGGCGAGGGCCGCCCGGGTCACCCGCAGCCACGGCGAGACCCGGGTACGCAGCACCGCCACGTCGTACGGCACGGTGCCCGGGTTGCCGACGCTGATCGTGCCGCTCACGTCGCAGCCCTCCACCAGGTGCGCCTCGTCGGCACTGATCCACACCTGGGGCAGCTCGGTCGGTCGGCGACGCAGCGCGTACGCGGTGCCGAGCGCGAACGGCACGGCCAGCACGACCAGGTCGACCCGGCCCAACAGCACCGCGGCGGCCAGCAGCAGGCCGGTGAGCAGCACCGCGCGGCCGAGCGCCGCAGTCGGCGTCCAGCTCGGCGGGGCCGGTCGGTCCGGAGCGGTCACGACGGGTCAGTGTCCCGGTCCACCGGCGGCGTAACTGGGCAGCGCGCCACTGGCCGGCGCGGGGGTGCCGTCGAGGACCTCGCCGACGACGAAGGACGGGTCGACCCGGCGCAGCCACATCTCCGGCCGCAGCGTGATCCGGTGCGCCAACGCCGGTGCCGCGACGTCCTTGACGTCCTCCGGCACCACGTAGTCCCGGCCGGAGAGCACGGCCCGTACCCGGGCCAGCAGCAGCAGTGCCAGCGAGCCACGCGGCGAGGCACCGACCAGCACCGACGGGTGTTCCCGGGTGGCCGCGGTCAACGACACGATGTACCGGCCGACCGAGTCCTCCACCACCACGTCCTCTAGCGCCGCCTGCATGGCGCGCAGCGTGGCGGCGTCCACGACCGGTTTGATCTCGGCCTCCTCGCGGCGGCGGGCCATCCGCCGACGCAGCACCTCCCACTCCTCCTCGTGCTCCGGGTATCCGAACGACACCCGCAGCAGGAAACGGTCCAGCTGCGCCTCCGGCAGCGGATAGGTGCCCTCGTACTCGATCGGGTTGGCGGTGGCGAGCACGTGGAAGGGCTCGTCCAGGCGGTAGGTGACCCCCTCGACCGAGACCTGCTTCTCCTGCATCGCCTCCAGCAGGGCGGACTGGGTCTTCGGCGGCGTCCGGTTGATCTCGTCGGCCAGCAGCAGGTTGGTGAAGACCGGGCCGGCCCGGAAGGTGAAGTCGCCGCTGCGCTGGTCGTAGAGGAACGAGCCGGTGACGTCGGCGGGCAGCAGATCCGGGGTGAACTGGAGCCGGCGGAAGTCCAGCCCGAGCGCCTGGGCGAAGGACCGCGCGGTGAGCGTCTTGCCCAGGCCGGGCAGGTCCTCCAGGAGCACGTGTCCACCGGCGAGGATGCCGGCGAGGACCAGTTCCAGCGAGTCCCGCTTGCCGACCACGACCTGGCCCACCGCGTCCAACACCGCCCGGGCGAGGCGGCCGACCTCGGCGGGGGGCATCGTCTGGCCGACGTCGTTCATCAGATCTTCTCCAGTTCGGCGACGATCGCCGCGAGATCGCGCGGCGAAGGGGTACGGCGGGGCGGGGTGTCCAGGAACGTCGACAGTCGCTCGCCCAGCAGGGCGCGGGCCCGGCCGGGATCCGACTCGCGGGTCACGCCGTGCTTGAGCCGGAGCCGCTCGTCGGCCAGCTCGGCGAGGCGGGGCAGGATCAGCTGGGAGAAGCGCTCCGGCTGGGTCTTGGACCACTCCAGGGGAAGCTCCCACCCGTTGATCGCGGTGCGCAGCGCGTCCCGGGCGTCCCAGTTGTACATCCCGTCCTCTTCGCCGTCCTGCTGCGGCCGCGCCACGGTCTGTCCGGAGCGCGGCGGAGGGGCGAGCGTGGCGACGATGCGGCGTACCGCGAGCACGGTGACCACTCCGGCGACCAGCACCACCAGGGACACCCGCAACCCGACCGCCCGCAACCCGGCGATCAGGACGACGGTCGCGGCGGCGGTGAGGCCGAGGAACCCGAGCAGGCTCCGCAGCCGCCCACCCCGGGGCGGTTCCTGCTGGACCGGCCGTTCCTCCTCGAAGCTGAGCAGGTCGTCGATACTGGTTTTACTCACGCCGTCACCTGGTCCTGCTCGACGGTGGCGGTGAGTTCGCCGCGCAACCGTCGCAGGGCGGCGCGGGCCTGGTCGCGGGTGCGCTCCTCGACCGGGCGGGTCGCGTACCGCGCCTCGCGGTAGACCTGCGCCAGCTCGGCCAGCACGTCGGCGCTGACGATCGCCGGCACCCCGTTGGCGGAGTCCCCGCGCAGCAGCCGGGTGACCAGGTCGGTGGGGGTGTCACCGGCCAGTCGGGGCACCCCGACACCGGCGGCGGCCTCTTCGAGGCGGACCCAGCAGGCGATCACCGCGGTCCTCGGGTCGGTGTCCCGGTCGTCCAGGTCGACCAGGCCGGCGTCGACCGCGGCGACCACCTCGCGGGCGGTGCCGGCGGCGCTGCGGCGGGCCGGACGCGCGGGCAGCCGCCGGGTGACCCGGCGGGCCATGCCCCGGATCACCGTCCAGGCGAGGTAGCCGATGACCACGAGCAGGACGAGCCCGAGCAGCACCAGCGCCAGCGTGCCGATCCAGGGCGGGATCTCGGCCCGAGTCTGCTCGGCGGCGTCGCGCGGCTCGACCGGGATCGAGGGACGCGGGTCGCCGGTCGGATACTCCAGGACGAACGGGGCGTCCTGCACGGCCGGCGGGATCCGGCTCGCGCCGATCGACGAGTGCGCGGCGGCCAGCGTGACGACGGCGAGCAGGCCGATCACCGCGGTGACGGGCCACCACTTGCGCAGCAGGTCCACGTCGACCTACCTTCGCTCCACCAGGGCGTACGGCGGGCTCGTCTGCGTCGCGTCCGCCATCTCCACCACCCCGCAGCGTCAGTCCAACCCGGCCAGTTGTTTCGCCCGGGCGAACACATCGTCAAGCATTCCTGGTGTCAGCCGTCCGGTGAAGGTGTTCTGCTGGCTGACGTGATAGCAACCGAGCAGTTCCGGTACGGCCGTGCCGGACCAGTGTGCCCCATGGCCGAACGACGGTCGCGGGCTGGGCGGACGGACGCCGTACACGTGGCGTGCCACCGGCCACCACGCTGCCCAGGCGAAGGCGCCCAGCGCCACCACCACCCGCAGCGTCGGTCGGATCAGGTCGACCTCCCGGTGCAGCCAGGGCGCACAGGTGTCCCGCTCGGCCGGGCTCGGCTTGTTGTCCGGCGGGGCGCACCGCACCGCCGCGAAGATCCGGGTGTGCCGCAGGGCCAGCCCGTCGTCGGCGGCCACGCTGGTCGGCTGGTTGGCCAGGCCCGCGCGGTGCAGCGCGGCGAAGAGCACGTCGCCGGAGCGGTCGCCGGTGAAGATCCGTCCGGTGCGGTTGCCGCCGTGTGCCGCCGGGGCCAGTCCGAGCACGGCGATCCGGGCCTCGGGGTCACCGAAGCCGGGTACCGGCCGACCCCAGTACTCCTGGTCGCGGAAGGCGGCGCGCCTGGTCCGCGCCACCTCCTCGCGCCAGGTGACCAGCCGGGGACAGGCGAAGCAGTCGGCGACGGCCGCGTCGAGGTCGGCCAGGTCGGCCGCCCGCGTGGCGCGGGCGACCACGTCGGCCGGGGTACCCGACTCAGCCAAGCTTGGCCCGGAACAGTTCGAGCGTGCGGGCCCAGGCGCTGGTGGCGGCACGCAGGTCGAACTTCTCCGGCCGGTCCTCGTTGAAGAAGGCGTGCGCGGTGCCCGGATAGTCGTGCAACTGGCAGGTGCCGCCGGCGTTCTCGATCGCCCGGCGGACCGTCTGGACGCCGGGGTCGGTGGAGGTGCCGTCCGCCTCGGAGCAGTGCACGAGGGCGTCCTTGCCGGCGTAGTCGGTCCACTCCGGACGCATACCCTCCCAGGGCAGCCGGGGATAGAACGCGGCTGCGGCGACGATCCGCTCGGAGTGGCTGGCCGCCCAGAGCGCCAGGCTCGCCCCGGCGCAGAAGCCCGCGCAGCCGACCTTTCCGGTCACCTCGGCACGCCCGGCGAGGTAGTCGGCGGCCACCGCGATCTCGCGGGCCGCCTCGTCCATCTGTGGACCGTTCAACAGGCGACGGGGCTCGCTCGGCTTGCCCGCCGGCTCGCCGTGCCGGAAGTCCGGCGCCAGCGCGACGAAGCCCGCCTCGGCGAAGCGGTCCACCACCGACCGGATCTGCGGCACCAGGCCCCACCAGTCCTGGATGACGATGACCGCAGGGCTGGCCGTGCCACTGGCGGGCACCGCGAGATACCCTTCGCCGGTACCTCCGTCGCCACGGTAAGTAACCATCTCGCCCATCGGCCCATCCTCCTAGCGGTCAGTCATCGTTGGCTGGTCGCCCAGTGGTCGTACGTGTCGGTAGCCTGCCACGCGGTGACCATCGCTAGGAAGATGCGGGAGCAGTGGTGTTCACCTCCCGTTCGCCCGCCCCGCTCGACACGCCGACGGCGGCACCGGGCCGGTGCCGCCGTCGATGGTGCCGGGCCATGCCCTGCCGTCAGGCCTTCCGGGTCAGGCAGAGCAGGTAGCCGGTGGCGCCGGGCTTGACGCTGTAGAAGACGTAGCCGTCTTCGCCCTCCTTGAAGTACGGCTCGCACGCCTCACCGGTGCGGGCCTGGGCCTCGGTCTGGTCGTCGACCCGACCGACCACGTTGTACGCGGCGTCGGTGTCGGTGCAGGCGACCACCTTCGCACCGCTGACCTCGGTCTCCTGCTCGCCGATCGTCTCGGGGAGCTCGGCGATGCAGTCACCGGACTTCGCCTCGGCGGTCTTGTCGGAGTCGAAGAGGCTGGCGAGGCCGAACTTCAGACCGGTGATGACCGCGAACACGACGAGCGCGCCGACGATGCCGATCAGCTTCTTCTTGCCACCGGACCCACGCGCCGGTTCGGTCGGCGGCGCCGGCTGTCCCGCCGCCTCTCCGGAGGGCGGTGCCGGGACACTCGACGGGTCCTGCGAAGCATTCGGCGCGGGAGCCGATGCGACCTGCTCTGACACGGTTTGTCCTTCCAGGGTGGATGAGCAGACGACACCGTAAGCGATCATCGATGTCGTCCGTCGCCCCGTGGGCATCAACCGTTCAGCCATTTCCCAGAAGGCACTCAGCCTACCGGAGCGAGGCTCCAGGCGATGCCGTCGAGGATGTCGTGCTCGGAAGCCACCACCGAGTCCATCCCGGCCCGTTCCATGATCACCCGGAGGACGAGCGCGCCCGCACCGATGACGTCGGCCCGGCCCGGGTGCATCACCGGGATCGCCAACCGCTGCTCCCGATTGGCCGCCAGCAACTCGGCGGTCACCTGTGCCACCCGGTCGTACGACACCCGGGCGTGGTGGATGCGGGTCGGGTCGTACCCGGTGAGGCCCTCGGCGATCGCGACCACGGTGGTGACCGACCCGGCGAGCCCGACCAGCGTGGCCGCCTCGCGTCCCGGCACCACCGTCAGCGCGCGGTCGACCGCCACCGCGATGTCGGCCTGCGCGGCGGCGATCTCCTCCAGCCCGGGCGGGTCCCCGTGCAGGTGCCGCTCGGTCATCCGGACGCAGCCGATGTCCATCGAGATCGCCGCGTCGACGCCGCCGTCCCGGCTGCCGACCACGAACTCGGTGGAGCCGCCGCCGATGTCCACCACCAGGTACGGCGACCGCGCCTCGGACGGCAGCCCGCGTACCGCGCCGGTGAACGAGAGCCGGGCCTCCTCGTCGCCGCTGACCACCTCGGGCGCCACGCCCAACGTCTGCTGCACCATGGCCCGGAAGTCGGCGGCGTTCTCCGCGTCCCGGCTGGCCGAGGTGGCGCACATCCGCACCCGCTCGACACCCGACTTCTCGATCTCGGCGGCGTAGTCGACCAGTGCGACCCGGGTCCGCTCGATCGCCTCGGGGGCGAGCCGGCCGGTGGCGTCGACGCCCTGGCCCAGCCGGACGATCTCCATCCGCCGGGACACGTCGCGCAGCGGCGCCGAGGGCCCCTCCGACGGGTCGGGCAGGTCGGCGACCAGCAACCGGATCGAGTTGGTGCCACAGTCGATGGCGGCCACACGCGTCGTCACGACGGTCACCCTACAGTGGCGAGCCGACCGGGCACCCGGCCTCAGAGACGCAGCAGCATCCGGGTGTTGCCCAGCGTGTTCGGCTTGACCCGTTCCAGGTCGAGGAACTCGGCGACGCCCTCGTCGTACGAGCGCAGCAACTGCTCGTAGACGGGGTTCGGCACGGGAGCGCCGTCGATCTCGGTGAAGCCGAACGAGCCGAAGAACCGGGTCTCGAAGGTGAGCACGAAGATCCGCGCGATGCCCAGGTCCCGCGCCGCCTCGATCAGCTCGGCCACGATCCGGTGCCCGATCCGCCGGCCCCGGCAGGTCGGGTCGACCGCCACCGTCCGGATCTCGGCCAGGTCCTCCCACATCACGTGCAGCGCGCCGCAGCCCACCACCGCGCCGTCGGCGACCCGGCTGGCGACCCGGAACTCCTGCACGTGCTCGTAGAGCGTGACGGTGGCCTTGCTGAGCAGCCGCCGGTCGTCGGTGTAGGTGTCCACCAGCCGACGGATGGCGCGGACGTCGGCGGTGCGGGCGGGCCGGACCAGGATGTCGTCGGCCCGGTCCGGAGCGGGCTCGCCGCTCACTCGGCGTCCGGCACGTCGACGCACCGGCCCGCCGCCCACCAGGGCTCGACCAGGTCCAGCGTCTCGTCACCGAACGGGTTCACGCCGGGCCCGGCGCCGAGCGCGTGACCGAGGTGGACGTGCAGGCACTTCACCCGGCCGGGCATCCCGCCGGCCGAGATGCCAGCGATCTCGGGGACCTCGGCGATCGAGTCCCGCCGGGCCAGGTAGTCCTCGTGCGCGGCCCGGTAGCGGTCGGCCAGGTCCGGATCCGCGGCCAACCGGTCGGCCATCTCCCGCATCAACCCGGCCGACTCCAACCGGCTGCACGCCGCGGTCGCGCGGGGGCAGGTCAGGTAGTAGAGCGTCGGGAAGGGGGTGCCGTCGGCCAGCCGGGGCGTCGTCTCCACCACGTCGGGCAGGCCGCACGGGCAGCGGTGCGCCACCGCCCGGGTGCCGCGCGGCGGGCGTCCGAGCTGCGCGGCCACCGCGGCGAGGTCGGCCTCCGTGGCCGGCTCCCGCTTCGGTGGGGGTACGGAGGCCGCCGCCGGCTCCTGCGGTGGTACGACAGTCACGGTGCCATCTCTCGTTCGTGCGGGGGTGGATCGGTGCTCAGTCGACGGTCGGTGTCGCGTCGGCGGCGCGCACGCTCGACCAGAGCGTGTCGTACCAGCGGTCCGGTATGGACGGGGTGCCGGGCTGGGTGGTGCCGGCGTCCCGGGCGGCGCCGGCCGGGTCGTCGAGCAGCACCACCAACTTCTCACCGGGCCGGGTCATGAAGAACCGCTCCCGCGCCTTGGCCTCGATGAACGCGTCGTCCTGCCACTTCTCGGCCTCCTCGGTCAGCTCGGCGATCAGCTTGCGCTGGGCGGCCTGCGAGGCCTCCATCCGCTCGATGTCGGCCTGCTGGTCGAGATAGACCCGGACCGGGTACGTGTAGGCGAGCGCGAGCGCGATCAGCACCGCGACCAGCACGGTGGCCCGGCCGGTGAGACCTCGGGATCGGGGTGCGGAGAGCCGGGTGACGCCGCCTGCGGCGGTGCGCCGGGCTGCGGCGGGCCGCTTGGCGGAGCGTACGCCCTCGGCACCGCGGGCGGCCGACGGCGCCCGGCCGGCGGTGGTACGCGACTCGGCGCGGACCCCTCCGCCGTCCCGGACCGCGCCCCGGCCGGTGCCGGGCCGACCGGTGCGGCCCGGCCGGCGGGCCGGACGTTGACCACCCGGCGTGCGGCGCTGCTGCATCACACCCCTCCCCCGAGGTTCACCACCCGTCAGGCGGAACGGTAACGCGGGAAGGCGCCCGCACCGGCGTACCGCGCCGCGTCGGCCAGCTCCTCCTCGATGCGCAGGAGCTGGTTGTACTTGGCCACCCGGTCGGAGCGGGCCGGGGCACCGGTCTTGATCTGGCCGCAGCCGGTGGCCACCGCGAGGTCGGCGATGGTGGTGTCCTCGGTCTCGCCGGACCGGTGGCTCATCATGCACTTGAAGCCGGCCCGGTGGGCCAGGTCGACCGCGTCCAGGGTCTCGGTCAGCGAGCCGATCTGGTTGACCTTCACCAGCACCGCGTTGGCCGCACGCTCGGTGATGCCCCGGGCGATGCGCTGCGGGTTGGTGACGAACAGGTCGTCACCGACGATCTGGACCCGGTCGCCGATCGCGGCGGTCAGCGTCTGCCAGCCGCTCCAGTCGTCCTCGGCCAGCGGGTCCTCGATCGACACGATCGGGTACGCGTCGGCGAGCTTGGTGTAGTACTCGCTCATCTCCTCCGCGCTCTTGGCGACGCCCTCGAAGGTGTAGCGCCCGTCGGCGAAGAACTCGGTGGCGGCGACGTCCAGGGCGAAGACGATGTCGGTGCCGAGCGTGTAGCCGGCCTTCTCCACCGCCTCGGCGATCAGGTCCAGGGCGGCGGCGTTGGTGGGCAGGTTCGGGGCGAAGCCGCCCTCGTCGCCGAGCCCGGTCGACAGGTCCTTCTTCTTCAGCACGGTCTTGAGCGCGTGGTAGACCTCGGCACCGGAGCGCAGCGCCTCCCGGAAGCTCGGCGCGCCGATCGGCGCGATCATGAACTCCTGGATGTCGACGTTGCTGTCGGCGTGCGCTCCACCGTTGAGGATGTTCATCATCGGCACCGGGAGCAGGTGCGCGTTCGGCCCGCCCAGGTAGCGGAAGAGGCTCAGTCCGGCGCTGCCGGCCGCCGCCTTGGCCACCGCCAGCGAGACGCCGAGGATGGCGTTGGCGCCCAGCTCGCCCTTGTTGTCGGAGCCGTCGATGTCCAGCATCTTCTGGTCGATCACCCGCTGCTCGCTGGCGTCGTACCCGATGAGCTGGTCGACGATGCGGTCCTCGATGTTGGCGACCGCCTTCTCCACTCCCTTGCCCAGGTAGCGGCCCTTGTCACCGTCGCGCAGCTCGACCGCCTCGAAGGCGCCGGTGGAGGCGCCGGAGGGCACCGCCGCCCGGGAGACCGTGCCGTCGTCCAGCCCGACCTCGACCTCGACCGTCGGGTTACCCCGCGAGTCCAGGATCTCCCGAGCCTCGATTACCTCGATGGTTGCCACTGAGTCGCTCCTCGTTCGTGTCGTCTCGTGCGGTATGGGCCGCGACGGTGCGGCTGAGGCAGGTGTTGAACGCAGCGTATCGGTCCCCGTTCCCGCGCACCGCGACCGGGCGGGCCACGACCCGCTCTGTGACCGCCGACGGGTCGGACATTCCCGAATTCTCGTGCGGCAACCGGCAACGAGTTTGCACGAGCGGGACCTGATCGATCAGGCTTGGCGCCATGCCCGCCGCCTCGACCACCCTCCGTACGCTCGCCGTGTCGGTCATCGCGTTGCTCACCGTCACTGGCTGTCAGGCTCTGGACGACGCCGGACGGGCGATGGGACGGGCCGACGTGGTCAACGACCTCGCCGCCCGGATCGATCGGGCGCTGGAGTTGACCTACTCGGCGCAGTACCAACTCTCCGGCGGCCGGACCGCGTCGATCAACCAGTCGCAGGACCCGGCCCGGTCGGCGTACGAGTGGCCGGACGGCAAGCTGACCGTCACCGCCGAGGCGACCACCCGCTGCGAGGCCGACGACGGGCGGACGGTCTGCACGCTCGAAGCGCCGCCCGCCCCGAACAGCAAACCGCCGGTGGTCGTCTTCGCTGCCGCCGAACGCGAGGGACTGGTCACGCCGCCGCTGGTGATGGGCCTGCTGACCAGTGCCGCCCTGGATCCCGGCGCGGTCATCACCCAGCGCGAGAACACCATCGCCGGGCACCACGCGACCTGCGTCGACGTACGCCAGACCGCCGAGAGCTTCAACGCCTGCGTGACCGCGGAGGGCGTGCTCGGCAGCTTCACCGGCCAGATCGACGGCGTGCCGGTGGAGTTGGCACTGAGCCGCTACCAGGAGCAGGTCGACGGCGCCGCGTTCGAGGTACCGCCGGGCGCGGGCGTGGTCGACCGTCGACCCGCCACCTGAGGCTCAGATCCCGAGCAGGGTCCGCAGATGGCGCGGGGGCGGGCAGTTGTGCGCCAACATCTCGTCGTGCCAGTCCCGTAGCGGCACCTCGGACGGGCGGGCCGCGGCGATGTCGGCGACCTCCGCGTACCCGACGAAGTAGGTGGAGAGCTGGGCCGAGGTGAGCAGCGAGCGGCGCCACTTGCCGGCCGCCTCGCCCTCCTCCTGGAAGCCGCGCCCGGTCAGCAGCGCCATCGCCTCCGCCTCGGACGCCTCCTCGGCGTGGACCAACTGGTCCAGCAACGCGTTGAGGGTCATCCGCAACTGCACCTTGAGCTGCTGCAACCGCACCGGTAGCCCACCGAATCCGTGCCCGGCCATCAGCTCCTCGGCATAGACCGCCCAACCCTCGACGAACGGACCGGAGCGGGTCAGCGCGCGGACCCGGGTGGTGCCCCGGTGACGGCGGGCGTGGGCGAGTTGGAGGAAGTGACCGGGCATCGCCTCGTGCACGGTCAGGTTCCTGATCATGTGGTCGTTGTACTCGCGGTAGAACGAGTCCACGCGATGCGCCGGCCAGTCCGCCGGAGTCGGCGCGATGCAGTAGAAGGTGGGCAGCTCGGCGGTCTCCAGCGCGCCCGGCGCGTCGCAGTAGGCCACCGCCACGCCGCGCGCGAACTGCGGCATCACCTGGATCACGCAGGGGTCGTCCGGCACGCTCACCAGATCGTGCGCGCGGACGAAGTCGCTCGCCTCGTCCATCGTGATCGAGGCCAGGTCGACGATGGTGTGGTCGTCGGGGTGCTCGGCGGCCAGCAGGTCCAGCGCGCGGCGTACCGTCTCGTCGTCGGCCGGACCGCCGACCAGCTCGACCGCCGCCGCGCGGATCTCCGCACCGATCCGGTCCAGGTTTGCCCACGCCCGCCGCTGGATCTCGGCGGCGCCCAGCTCGGTGTCGAGGGTGTGCCACAGGCGGGCCTCCCAGCGCCGCCGCCCCAACCGGGGATCCCGCCCCGGCCCGTCCTCGGCGGCCAGCCCGGTGCGCAGCCAGGCGACGAACTCCTCCAGCGCGGCGATCGCCGCGGTGGCCGCCGGCTCGACCCGGTCGACCAGCGCCGGTGCCTGCGCCAGCAGCGCCGGCACCTCGTCCCGGACCAGCGCGGCGGTGCCGGTGAACTGCCCGACCGCCGTCTCGGCGTGGATCCGGGGCATGTCGCGCAGCGTCGCCCGCGCGGTCGCCAACGCGTCCGGTACGGCGGCGAGCCGACCGGCGAGCGCGGTCAACCGCTCCTCGACCGGCGCGTACGGCCGGGCGACGAGGGCGTGCAGCAGCGGGCCAGGATTGTGCACGAGCGGATCCCACTCGTGTGCCCGGATCTCGGTCAGCTCGAACAACTCCCGGTCGACCGCCGCCGCCAGCAGTGCGTGGTCCACCTGCTCCTCGACGTCGCCCGGATCCGGGTCGATCTCGCACAGCACGCTGGCCGCGTCCACGAGCATTGCCCGGTCGGCCGCCACCGCGTCGGCGGAGAGATCCGGCAACCGGTCGTCGTACCGGTGGTCTCCGACCGAGGTGGCCACCCCCGGCCGACTGACCAGCAACGCCTCGACGATCCGCTCCGCCACCACCCCGAACTTCTCCACCCCCCGACCCTAACCACCCCACCCACCCCCCGCCCCCGACGCCCAGCACGCCGATAAACCCCGCCCACCGCAAACAGGCCACCCACCCCGTTGATCAAGGAATTTGCGTCGTGCCGACACGGTTCTCCGACGCAAACCTCTTGATCACGGAGCCACGCCACCGCCAGGTGGTCGGGGGTATGTCGCCGGTGCTGGTACGCCGGGAGCGCGGCGGGTCGCGCGGCGGATCGGCGGAGGTGGCGACGACAGCCGCGCCATGGAGGGTCTTCTCCTTCCCTTGCGGCCTATCGAGCTGAACCGTCTGTGCTGTCACCATGCCTCGCTGGCCTCGCTAGCGTCGCGCACCACGGAAGAGATCGGCGACCCGGGGCGGGCGAAAGGTTAGGTGTCACATGGTGGGTCGGCCGGAACCAGGTCCGGGTGCGGGTCCACCTCCGGCGCACCGCTGCGCAGGCCGGGCCGGGTCCAGGCGCGCTCGTCGGCGGCGCCCTGCCCTGCGCACGTTCGACGACATCACTTCACTCAGAGCGCGGGGATGCGCCAGAGCTGCCGGGGCTCGGGCGCTCACGTGCGGCCCTCTCGTTCAGGTCGATCGGTCGGTTGATCCATCGCATGAACCGGTCGTTCAGCGCGGCAAGGTCGGGAGTGAAGCCGAGCGCGGCGATGTCGTCCACGGCATCCCGCATCAAAAGCGCGAGGTAGAAGACCAACGCCAGCGTGTGACCCGCGTACTCACGGAGAAGGACCAGCTTCGCCGGGCCGCACCGCACCGCCGGATACCTGGACACGCCCCTGCACGGCCACGTGGTCAGTGATCCGGGCGACCTGGTCACTCTGATGGGTGCGTGGGAGAATGTGCGCGGTGAGGCCCTGTCCCACCGGCAGTCGATCGAGTTGATAAGGGAAGTGGCGGAGACATGGACCTGACCCACGCCGCTTGGCGCAAGTCCAGCCGAAGCAACGCCAATGGCGGAGACTGCGTCGAGGTGGCCGACAACCTGCCCGGTGTCGTTCTGGTCCGCGATACCAAGGACCGCGACGGCGGCACCCTCCACGTCAGCCCGAACAACTGGCAGGGGTTCGTCAACCTGGCCAAGCAGATCGGCCCCCTGGGCTGACCCGTCCGCAGAAGCCCTCAGCGCGATGCTGGGGGCTTCTTCATGCGCCCCCGCCTCCCTTGGCAACAGCGTGGCAGCGTAGCTGTTCGACACGCCGGGCCTGGAGCAGTTGCACTGCCACGATCCCGGCACCGTCGTTAGTCGACTGGGTCGGTGCGTCAGCTCGGACGGGAGGTGGATTCGGCCTTGCGGATGGACTCGGCGTGGGCGAGGGTGGCGCGGCGCAGGGCGGTCTCCGGGTCCAGGCCGGCGTCGCGGGCCTCGGCGACGACGGTCAGCAGGGCGGCGCCCAGGGCCGCCTCGGCGTCCGGCTGGGCCTCCGCCGACGGGAGCGGCACACCGAGCCCGGCCCGGGTGGCGCGCTCCAGGATCTTGGCGGCCAGGGCCAGCGCGGGCTGGCTCACCGCGATGCCGTCGAGCACCGAGTCCCGGGACTTCTCGGCCTGCTTGATCCGCTCCCAGCTCGCGGTGATCTCCTCCAGGCTGCCCGCCTCGGCGTCGGCGAAGACGTGCGGGTTGCGCCGGACCATCTTGTCGACCAGGCCACCGGCCACGTCGTCCACGGTCCACCGCTCGCCCTCGGGCAGTTCCTCGGCCAGCCGGGCGTGCAGCACCACCTGGAGCAGCACGTCACCCAACTCCTCGCGCAGCGCGTCGGTGTCCCCGGCGCCGATCGCGTCGTACGCCTCGTAGCACTCCTCCAGCAGGAACCCGGCCAGACTCTGGTGGGTCTGCGCCCGCTTCCACGGATCACCACCCGGGGAGAGCAGTCGGTCCAGCACCGCCACCGCATCGAGCAGCCGGGCACCCGGCGGATCCCAGGAGCCGTACATCAGCTCCAGCTCCGCCAGCCCCGGTTCGCGGGCCAACCGCAGCCCCAACTGACGGGCCAACGACTCGTCGCCGGCCGGTCCGGCCAGCCACACCACGGTCTCGTGCGTCGCCGAGGCGTCCAGCAAGGCGGGCACCGCCGGCCCGTCGAGCACCCGTACCTCGGCACCGGCGACCCGCAGGGCGTTGGTCAGCTCGCTCTCCGCACCGGCGAGCACCGGCGCGGCGCGTACGACGTCCCAGGCGGCCGCCGTCAGCAGACCGGCCGGCAACCGGGGCGAGGTCACCAGCAGGACGATCCGGGGCACGGTCAGCCGTCGGCCGGGCCGGTCTGCGCCGGCCTCGGGGTGGAGACGTCGGTGACCGCGTCGGAACCCGGCTCACCCAGCGGCACACCCACCGCGACCGCCTGACCGGCGAAGCTGAGCACCGGGAACTCCAGCGGACGGTAGCGCGGGTTGACCGTCACGTCGTAGGTCTCGACCGCCCCGGCCAGGGCGTCGCGGGTGGCCAGGGCCTGGCGGAGCTGTTCGCCGTCGAGCTGCGGGGCGGCCTGCTCCACGGTCACGTCGGCGGGTACGGCACCGGCGCGCTTGCCCGCCGCCACCAGGTCGGCCAACTCCTGCTCGGTCGGTGCCACCGGCGAGCCGACCGGGATGCCGGACAGGCAGGTGTACAGCTCGGCGACCTGCCGCGCGTACGTGGCCTCCGGGCTGATGCCGAGCTGCTGGGCCACCTGGGCGGCCTCGGCCTGCCCCTGGGGGCGGTAGCCCTCGGCGGCGGAGATCCGCTCGCAGACCTGACCGAGCACCAGGGTGCTCACCACCTCGCCGCGTGCGGGCAGTCGAACCTGCTGGCCGGGCACCGGCTCGGCCGCCTCGGTCGGCTCCGGGTTCTTGGCCCGGGCGTCGTCGATGACCTCGGTGACGGCGTCCTCGGTGATCCGGTGGTCACCGACGTACGCGGCGACACCGGGCTCGGAACGGCAACCGGAGAGGGCGACGAGGCCGACCGCCACGCTGGCGACGGCGACAAGACGGCGAGCACGCATGCCCGTCACTCTCTCATGCCCCCTACCCACCGGTGCCACCAGCACCCACGGCCACCGCGGGGGCACCGAGGACGTCGGAGAGCAACTGCGCGCACCACTCCAGCAGCGCCTGGTCGCGCAGCGGCTCGCCACCGATCCGACGGGTCGTCGGCCGGGGCACGCTGACCTGGTCGAGCGCGGCCTTGTAGACCGAGTCCGGGTGGTAGCGCTTGAGCCGCATCTGCTTCGAGTCGGGCAGCGGCAGCGGCCCGAAGCGCAGGTGCTTGCCCTGCATGCTGACGTCGGTGAGGCCGTACTGCCGGGCCAGCAGCCGGAACCGCGCCACCGCGATCAGGTTCTGCACCGGCGCGGGCGGCTCGCCGTAGCGGTCGGTCATCTCGGCCGCCACCTCGCGCAGTCGCTCCTCGTCACGCGCCTCGGCGAGCTTGCGGTACATCTCCAGGCGCAGCCGCTCCACGCTCACGTAGTCGTGCGGCAGGTGCGCGTCCACCGGAAGGTCGATCTTGACGTCCGTCTCCTCCTCGGGACGCTCGCCCTTGAACGCCTGCACCGCCTCGCCGACCATCCGGACGTAGAGGTCGAACCCGACGCCCTCGATGTGCCCGGACTGCTCGCCGCCGAGCAGGTTGCCGGCGCCCCGGATCTCCAGGTCCTTCATCGCCACGTACATGCCGGCGCCCAACTCGGTGTGCTGGGCGATGGTGGCCAGCCGCTCGTGCGCGTGCTCGGTGAGCGGCTTCTCCGGCGGATAGAGGAAGTACGCGTACGCCCGCTCCCGGCCCCGGCCCACCCGGCCCCGGATCTGGTGCAACTGGGCCAGGCCGAGCAGGTCGGCCCGCTCCACGATCAGGGTGTTGGCGTTCGGGATGTCGATGCCGGACTCCACGATCGTGGTGCAGACCAGGACGTCGAACTCCTTCTCCCAGAAGCCGACCATGACCTTCTCCAGGGCGTCCTCGCCCATCTGGCCGTGCGCCACCGCGACCCGGGCCTCGGGCACCAGCTCGCGCAGCCGCCGGGCCGCCCGCTCGATCGACTCGACCCGGTTGTGCAGGTAGAAGACCTGTCCGTCGCGCAGCAGCTCGCGGTGGATGGCGGCGGCCACCTGCCGGTCGTCCTGTGCCCCGACGGCGGTGAGCACCGGGTGCCGTTCCTCCGGCGGGGTGGCGATGGTGGACATCTCCCGGATGCCGGTGATCGCCATCTCCAGGGTGCGCGGGATCGGGGTCGCCGACATGCTCAGCACGTCGACGGCGGCCCGCATCGACTTGAGGTGCTCCTTGTGCTCGACGCCGAAGCGCTGCTCCTCGTCGACGATGACCAGCCCGAGCGACTTGAATCGGGTGGCCGCCGCCAGCAGCCGGTGGGTGCCGATGACGATGTCGGCGGTGCCGTTGGCCACCATCTCCAGGGTCTGCTCGGCCTCCTTCGGCGTCTGGAAGCGGGAGAGCTGCCGGATCGTGATCGGGAACTGGCTCATCCGCTCGGCGAAGGTGTTGTAGTGCTGCTGCACCAGCAGGGTGGTCGGCACCAGCACCGCGACCTGCTTGCCGTCCTGCACCGCCTTGAACGCCGCGCGGACCGCGATCTCGGTCTTGCCGTAGCCGACGTCGCCGCAGATCAGCCGGTCCATCGGGACGCTCTGTTCCATGTCCCGCTTGACCTCCTCGATGGCGGCGAGCTGGTCGGGCGTCTCCTGCCAGGGGAAGGCGTCCTCCAGTTCCCGCTGCCACGGGGTGTCCGGACCGAAGGTGTGCCCCTTGGACGCCTTGCGGGCGGCGTAGAGCTGGATGAGCTGGGCGGCGATCTCCCGGACCGCCTTGCGGGCCCGGGCCTTGGACTTCTGCCAGTCCGAGCCGCCCATCTTGTGCAGCGTCGGCTGCTCACCACCGACGTACCGGCTGAGCTGGTCGAGCTGGTCGGTGGGGACGAAGAGACGGTCCCCCGGCTGGCCGCGCTTGCTGGCGGCGTACTCGATGACCAGGTACTCCCGGGACGCGCCGTTGACCGTCCGCTGCACCAGCTCCACGTACCGGCCGATGCCGTGCTGCTCGTGCACCACGTGGTCGCCGGCCCGCAGCTCCAGCGGGTCGATGGTGTTGCGCCGCCGGCTCGGCATCTTGCGCATGTCCCGGGTGGAGACGCCCCGGCCACCGGTGACGTCGCTGCCGGTGAGCAGCACGAACCGGGCCGCCTCGTCGACGAAGCCGCCGGTGAGGCTGCCGCAGGTGACCAGCACCTCGCCCGGCACCGGCGCGTCCGGGACCTGCTCGGTCATCCGGGCCCCGAGGCCACCGTCGCGGAGCACCTCGACGGCCCGCTGGGCGGGGCCGTGCCCCTCGAAGACCAGCACGATCGACCAGCCCTCACCGGTCCAGCGCGTCAGGTCGGCCACGACCCGGTCGGTCTCGCCGTGATAGAGCGGCGCGGGCTGGGCGCTGAGGCTGACCGCGATGGCGTCGTCGGGGGTGACGTCGACCGCCTCCGGCGCGTCCTCCCACGGCTGCCGCTCCGGGGCGGCCTCCGGCTCGGCCATAATTCGGCCTCCGCGCCGGTGGCCGGCACTCCGGACCGAATGAAGGTCGTCGGCCAGCCCGAACGGGGACAGCGTCCACCAGGGCCGCCGCAGCGTGGCGGCGGTCGCGCGGACGTCGGCCAGGGTGCGGAAGGCGGCCGCGCCGAGGTCGATCGGGGCCTGGCCACCGACGGCCGCGGCGGCCCAGCTCGCCTGGAGGAACTCCTCCGAGGTACGCACCAGGTCGTGCGCCCGGGTGCGGATCCGCTCCGGGTCGCAGAGCAGGACGTACGTGCCCTCGGGCATGCAGTCCAGCAGCAACTCCATCGAGTCGTCGCCGATCAGCGCCGGGGCGAGGGACTCCATGCCCTCCACCGGTACGCCGCCGGCCAGCTTGTCCAGGATCTCGGCCAGCTCCGGATGCTGCCCGGCCAGCGTGGCGGCCCGCTCCCGGACCTCCGGGGTGAGCAGCAGTTCCCGGCAGGGCGGTGCCCAGAGTTGCGGCACCTGGTCGATGGTGCGCTGGTCGGCCACGGCGAAGGTGCGGATCTCCTCCACCTCGTCGCCCCAGAACTCCACCCGGGACGGGTGCTCGTCGGTGGGCGGGAAGACGTCCAGGATGCCGCCGCGTACGGCGAACTCGCCCCGCTTGGTGACCAGGTCGACCCGCGCGTACGCCATGTCGGTCAACCGGCGCGCCACCTGCTCCAGGTCGGCCTCGTCGCCGGCGGACAGCCGCACCGGCTCCAGGTCGCCGAGCCCCTTGAGCTGCGGTTGCAGCATCGACCGGACCGGCGCCACGACCACCCGCAGCGGCCCGGTGCGCCCGTGCGCGTCGGCCGAATCCGGGTGGGCCAGCCGGCGCAGCACGGCCAGCCGTCGACCGACCGTGTCGGAGCGCGGCGAGAGCCGCTCGTGCGGCAGCGTCTCCCAGCTCGGGAAGATCGCCACCTGCTCGGCTGGCAGCAGGCCACCCAGCGCCGCCACCAGGTCCTCCGCCTCGCGGCTGGTGGCGGTGACCGCCAGCACCGGCCGCCCGGCACCGCCGACGGCGGCGTCCCGCCCCTGGTCGGTGGCGTCCGCGGCGACGGCGGCGACCGCGAACGGGCGCAGCGCCGGTGGCGCGGTCAGGTCGAGGCCGTCGACCTGGGCCGCACCGGAGCGCGCCAGGTCACGCACACGGGCCAGCCCCGGGTCGGCCAGGGCGGCGGCGAACAGTCCGGTGAGCGCAGTCATGATCACTTCCGCGGGAGAGGACACGACGATCACCCCGCGTCCGTCCGGACGGGGGGTTCCACCGGTCGACACTATCTCTCCGGTCGGACGATCCAGCGCCGTCCACGACGTCCGCGCTCCGGGCACGCTTGCGGCCTGCCGGTCCGCGCGTGCGGTCGGGGCCGCCAGCAGGATCTTGACGGCCGCCGAGCGCTGTGGTCGGCTGCCCGGCATGAACGGGGAGTTTCGCGCACAGTTCGACGCGGACGTCACCTTCGCCAACGGCGGCGGTCTGCGCACCGAGGGCTTCCGGCTGGACATCCCCGGCCGGAGCATCACCGACGAGGACCTGGCGGCGCTGTTCGTCCGGCACCTCGGGCTGCTGATGGTGGCCGAGGTACGGATCACCGCCACGACGATCGTCGAGGAGCCGCACAAGGGCGGTCGCGGCGTCGCGGCCACCGCCCCCAGTGGCGGTCGCCGGTTCGTCGAGCTGAGTCACGTGGTCACCGACGGGATGACCACGCTGCCCGGCTGGCCGGCGCCCCGGATCACCGAGTGGCTGACCCGGGAGGAGTCCCGGAGGAACTACGCACCGGGCACCGAGTTCCAGGTCGGGCGGATCGACATGATCGCCAACACCGGGACGTACCTGGACACCCCCGCCCACCGGTACGCCGACGGCAGCGACCTCACCGGCGTCGGCCTGGACCGCCTGGCCGACCTGCCCGCGCTCGTGGTGCGCCTGCCCGCCGGCACCCGTGCGGTGGACCGCCTGCTGCTGGCGCCGTACGACGTCGCCGGGAAGGCCGTGCTGCTGCACACCGGCTGGGACGCACACTTCGGCACCGACCGGTACGCCGCACCGGAGGCGCCCTACCTGACCGGTGACGGCGCTCAGGCGCTCGTCGATGCCGGTGTCGCCCTGGTCGGCATCGACTCGATCAACATCGACGACATGAGCCCGGCGGCGGGCGGTACGCGTCCCGCGCACAGCACCCTGCTGGCCGCCGGAGTGCCGATCGTGGAGCACCTGACCGGACTCGATCGACTCCCGCCCGACGGCTTCCGATTCACCGCCGCCCCGCCGAAGGTCGCCGGGATGGGTACCTTCCCCGTCCGCGCCTACGCCCGAATCGACTGAGACCGGAGAACCGTGACCTACCCTCCCCCCGGCCACCCGCCCCAACCGCCCTACGGCGGACAGCCCGCCCAACCGCCGCACGGCGGACAACCCGCGCAGCCGTCGTACGGCGGACAACCCGGCTGGCCGCCGGGCCCGCCCGCGACTCCCGTCGTCAAGCGGATCCCCGAGGACCAGCCCTTCGTCGTACGCCCCAACCTCGTCAAGCGTGGTCTGGTCATCGGCGGCGTCCTGCTGGCCGCCCTCGGCCCGATCGCCTGCTGTGTCGGCTTCGCCGTCCTCGGCGGCATGGACGCCGAGGGGCGCGGCGCCGCCGGCCTCGGCCTGGTGACCGTGCTGGGCTGCCTGCTCGTCCTGATCGCCCTGCCGGTCGGCCTCCAGCTCTGGTTGATCGGCTCCGGCGGGCCGGTGCTCGCGCTGAGCCACGAGGGGCTCTGGATCCGCAGCCGGCCCACCCGTGGTCAGGCGATCTGGCTGCCGTGGGAGGTCGTCGCGCAGATCTCCCGCCGCCGGTGGAGCCTGGAGAAGATGCTGGTGGTCAAGCCGCACAACCCGGCGACGATGCCGAACCTCGGCGGCTACACGGCGTTCGACAGCGCACCGTTGAACATCCTGTACGGCTCCGGCCTGGTCGCCACCCTCAACTTCGCCGACAAGCCGGAGGCGGAGATCCTGGCGGCCGTCGCCCACTACAGCGCCGGTCGCTGCCAGCTCACCTGAGCGACCCCGGGGTGGCGGTTCGGCCGCCGCCCCGGGCAGGGACCGTCAGTAGCGCACCGAGATGCGGCGGTCTACCGCGTCGACCCGGACCTCCCCGCCGTACGGGACGATCAACTGCGGATCGGTGTGGCCGAGATCGACGTCGAAGACCAGCACCGCGTCGGGGGCGTACTCGGCGAACGCCCGGGTCACCGCGGCCCGCTGCTCCCGGGCGTAGCCGGCCTTCTCGTCGGGGGTGAGCCGGCGGTCGAAGTTCCACGCCTTGGCGCGGCCGACCAGCGCGGCGGGAAGATCGGCGAGCAGGCCGCGCTCGCCGAGGCTGCGCAGCATGCGATAGACCTCGACGGCGGGCGGCAACTCCTCCGAGGTCTCGATCAGGAGGACCGACCCGCGCAGCGACTCCACCGGGGCGACCCGGTCGGCGGCGAGCAGCCACTGCAGCACCTCCAGGTTGCCGCCCCAGGTGCGGCCGGTCACCACCGTCGCCGGCCCCTGCCAGCGCCAGCCCGCACCGGCGAACATCACCGGGGCCGCCGCCAGGCAGTCCGGGTCGTTCCAGTCGGCCGGTTCGTCGCCCCACTCCGGCGCCGGGGCCAAGTCGTACCAGTCGGAGTCGAACAACGCCGCGCGCAGCGAGTCGGCGGTCATCGGGTGCAGCGCGCCGGGGCGACCGAGGTGCACCAGCACCGACCCGCCGTGATAGCTCACGATCCCCAACCGGTGCAGGTGGTTGAGGAGGTTGGTGTTGTCCGAGTAGCCGAAGTAGGGCTTCGGGTTGGCGCGCAGCACGTCGTCGTCGAGGTGCGGAGTGACGGTGATCTGGTCGTCGCCGCCGATGGTGGCCAGCACGGCGGTGATCGTCGGGTCGGCGAAGGCGTCGGTCAGGTCGCGGGCCCGGTCGCGCGGGTCGGCACCCATCACGCGGGTGGTCGGGTACTCCACCGGCTCCAGGCCGTACTCCTCGCGCAGTCGGCGCAGGCCCAACTCGTACACCTGCGGGAAGAGGCCCGGCAGCCCGGCGGAGGGCGAGACGACCGCGACCCGGTCCCCCGGTCGGGGCTTCGGTGGGTAGCGCAACGACGGCATGGGCCGACGGTACCGCCCCACGGTCGGCGTGGCCTTGATCACCGCAGGTGGGCACGCTCAGCCCCGGATCTGCCCGCTGCATGGGCCGCCACCAGCGCGGACGTCCCTCAGCCCGACCCCCGGGTGAAAGGAGGGGACCCCTCCTATGCAAAAGGCGATAACAAGGGGCCCCTCCTTACAACCGGGTGCGCGCGGATACGATCGGGGGAGTCGGACAGCGCTGTCCTTCGTACTCACGTAAGGAGCGCACGGTGACCGACCAGCACGATCACGACGGCCCCGACGCCGCCCTGCGCGCCGACATCCGCCGGCTGGGCACCCTGCTCGGGCAGACCCTGGCCCGCCAGGAGGGCCGCCCCCTGCTCGACCTCGTCGAGGAGATCCGCGCCCAGGTACGTACCGACGCCCCCGCCGCCGCCCGGCGGTTGGGCGGGCTCGACGTGACCACCGGCACGAAACTGGCGCGCGCCTTCTCCACCTACTTCCACCTGGCCAACATCACCGAGCAGGTGCACCGGGCCCGGGACCTGCGGCGTCGCCGCGCCGTGCAGGGCGGCTGGCTGGACCAGGCGGCCAAGATGATCGCCGAGCGCGGGGTACCCGCCGAGGAGATCGCGTCGGTCGCCCGTCGGCTGGCGGTACGCCCGGTCTTCACCGCCCACCCGACCGAGGCGGCCCGTCGCTCGATCCTGTCCAAGCTGCGCGCCATCGCCGACGAGTTGGACACCGAGACCTCCAACGCGATCCTCTACGGGGCCAGTGACGAGGGCCCCGCGAACCGTCGGCTGGCCGAGCTGCTCGACCTGATGTGGCAGACCGACGAGCTGCGGCTGGACCGGCCGGACCCGACCGACGAGGCCCGCAACGCCATCTACTACCTGCGCGACCTGTACGCCGAGGCGGCCCCGCAGGTGCTCGACGACCTCGCCGAGACGCTGCGCGCCCTCGGTGTGGAGACCTCGCCGACCGCCCGACCGCTGACCTTCGGCACCTGGATCGGCGGCGACCGCGACGGCAATCCCTTCGTCACCCCGACGGTGACCCGTGAGGTGCTGGCCATCCAGCACGAGCACGGGCTGACCGCCACCGAGGCGGCGATGGAGGAGCTGATCAACGAGGTCTCCGTCTCCCGCCGGCTGCGCAACGTGTCGCTGGACCTCTCGGCCAGCCTCGCCGCCGACCTGGACGCGCTGCCCGAGGTGGCACCCCGGTTCCGTCGGGTCAACGCCGAGGAGCCGTACCGTCTCAAGGCCCGCTGCGTCCGCGCCAAGCTGGCCAACACGCGGGCCCGGTTGCGCCAGGGCACGCCGCACGTGCCGGGTCGCGACTACCGGGGTTCCGCCGAGCTGATCGCCGACCTGGACCTGCTGCGCGCCTCGCTGGCCCGCAACTCCGGGCAGCTCACGGCCGTGGGCCGGCTCGCCTCGACCATCCGTACCGTCTCCGCGTTCGGCCTGCACCTGGCGACGATGGACGTCCGGGAGCACGCCGAGAAGCACCACGAGGTGCTGATCCAGCTCTACCGGGCGGTCGGCGAGGTCGAGGACTACCCGGCGCTGACCCGGCTGGAGCGCACCAAGCTGCTCGCCGACGAGTTGACCGGTCGTCGGCCGCTCTCCGCCGCCGACACCCCGTTGACCGATTCGGCGCGCAAGACGTTCGACGTGTTCGGCGCCATCCGCGAGGCGCAGGACCGGTTCGGCACCGAGGTCATCGAGTCGTACATCATCTCGATGACGCTCGGCGTGGACGACGTACTCGCCGCGGTGGTCCTCGCCCGCGAGGCCGGTCTGGTGGACGTGCACAGCGGACGGGCGCGGATCGGGTTCGTGCCGCTGTTGGAGACCCCGGCCGAGCTGAACTCCGGCGGCGAGCTCCTCGACGAGCTGCTGTCGCTGCCCGCGTACCGGGCGCTGGTGGCCGCTCGGGGCGACGTGCAGGAGGTGATGCTGGGCTACTCCGACTCCAACAAGGAGGCCGGCATCACCACCAGCCAGTGGTCCATCCACCGGGCGCAGCGGGCGCTGCGGGACGTGGCCGCCCGGCACGGGGTGCACCTGCGGCTGTTCCACGGCCGCGGTGGCACGGTGGGACGCGGCGGCGGGCCGACGCACGACGCGGTCCTGGCCCAGCCGTACGGCACGCTCGACGGCGCGATCAAGGTGACCGAGCAGGGTGAGGTCATCTCCGACAAGTACACGTTGCCCGCGCTGGCCCGGGAGAACCTGGAGCTGACCGTGGCCGCGGTGCTCCAGGCGACCCTGCTGCACACCGCGCCCCGGCAGCCGGCCGAGATGCTGGAGCGCTGGGACGCGGCGATGGACGTGGTGTCCGAGTCGGCGTTCCGGTCGTACCGGTCGCTGGTGGAGAACCCGGACCTGCCGGAGTACTTCTGGGCGTCCACCCCGACCGAGCTGCTCGGCGCGTTGAACATCGGCTCCCGACCGGCGAAGCGCCCGAACACCGGCGCCGGCCTCGGCGGGCTGCGGGCCATCCCGTGGGTGTTCGGCTGGACCCAGACGCGGCAGATCGTGCCCGGCTGGTTCGGGGTGGGCTCCGGCCTGGCCGCCGCCCGCGAGGCCGGGCTGGCCGACGTGCTGTCCGAGATGAACCGCAACTGGCACTTCTTCCGCACGTTCCTGTCGAACGTGGAGATGATGCTGACCAAGACCGACCTCGGCATCGCCCGTCGGTACGTGGAGACCCTCGTGCCGAAGAAGCTGCACCCGATCTTCGCCACGATCGAGGAGGAGTACGAGTTGACCCGGCGGGAGGTGCTGGCGGTCACCGACTCGCCGGACCTGCTGGAGAACTCCCCCGTGCTGCAACGCACCCTGGCGGTCCGCGACACCTACCTGGAACCGTTGCACCACCTCCAGGTGGCGCTGCTGCGGCAGTACCGCGACTCCGGTGCCGCCGGTCGGGCGGTGGCCACCGCACCGGGCGGCCGACGGGCCCCGAGCGACGGTACGGCTCTGGAGCGCGCGCTGCTCACCACCGTCAACGGCATCGCCGCCGGCATGCGCAACACCGGCTGATCGCGGCGAGGTCGGGAACCACTGCAAGGAAGGGTCCCCTCCTAACGCCTGGCGTATAGGAGGGGACCCTTCCTAACATCTGCGGGCACTGCCGCGACACATCTGCGGGCGCTGCCGGGACGTCAGAACGCGACGTCAGAAGTCGCCGCCGCCGAAATCACCGCCACCAAAGTCGCCGCCACCGAAATCACCGCCACCGAAATCACCACCGCCGTAGTCACCGCCGCCGAGGTCGCCGCCGTCGCCGCCGAAGTCGCCGCCCTGGTCGTCCAGGCCCGCTGCCGCACCGGCGTCGTAGCCGGGGTCGCCGAACGAGGGCGAGAAGAGCGCGTCGGCGATCAGCATGCCGCCGAGCACGCCGACCCCGGCACCCAGCGCCGTCTTCCACCAGGGGGTGGAGTACCAGCCGGCCGGCACCGGCCGGCCCTGCATCCGCCCGCCCGGGTAGTAGTACGGCGTGTCCCGGCCCGGCTGCGGCCCGGCCTTGAACGTCTGGCCCTGCACCTGCACCTGGCGCGGCACGGTCAGCTCACCGGCGCCACTGGCGGCGGCCAGCGCCGGCAGGGGTGGCCCGGGGTCGATGCCGAGCGCCGTCCGGGCCGCCCGGATGTAGGTCAGCCCCTCCACCGCGGTCTCCCGGGCCAGCCGGTACTGCGTGATGCTCCGGGCCTGCTCCAGCTGCGAACCGGCCGCGTGGTACCGCTCGGCGGCGTCGGCCAGCGCCTGACGGACCGCCGGATCGTCGCCGCTGAGCGTCATCACCTGCCCACCGAGGCGTTCGTACCAGCGTCGGGCGTCGGCTTGGACATCGGCGAGGCTCCGGGCGTCGCGCGCGGCGCGTTCCCGCCGCCACCAGACGAACGCGCCGACGAGACCCGCGACCAGGAGTACGACCAGCAGAAGTTCCACCACTCCAACGTACCCACCATCTGCCAGCGACCCACCTCCTGACGAGGTCGGACGCGGCACGCGGCACCGGTCGAGGCGCGAAGCGCTCATCTTTGGCAAGCTCGTCAGGATGGAGCTCTCGACTCTGGCGGTCGTCGTCGTGTGTCTCGGTGCCGGGGGTGCGGTGGGCTGGTACGCCGCGCGGGCCCGCTCGGCGACCGAGATCGCCCGGCTGGACGCCACCCTGCGCGCCACCCGTGAGGGCGAGGGGCGGCTGGAGCAGTCGATGCGGGCGTTGAGCTACGAGGCGACGGCCCAGTCCCAGGAGGCGGTGGCCCGGGCGGTGGCGCCGCTGCACGACACGTTGCGCCGCTACGAGCAGCGGGTGGCCGAGTTGGAGCGGGACCGCGTCGACGCGTACGCGGAGTTGCGCGAACAGGTGCGCTCGATGAGCACGGTCTCGGGTGAGCTGCGTACCGAGACCAAGCAGTTGGTGGCGGCGCTGCGCGCGCCCCAGGTACGCGGCCGGTGGGGCGAGCACCAGTTGCGGCGGATCGTGGAGGCCGCCGGGATGCTGGAACACTGCGACTTCTCCGAGCAGGTCACCGCCGCCACCGACCAGCAGACCGTCCGCCCCGACCTGGTGGTCCGGTTGCACGGGGGACGCAGTGTGGTGGTGGACGCGAAGGCACCGTTCGACGCGTACCTGACCGCGATGGAGGCGCGCGACGAGCGGGGGCGGGACACCCACCTCGACCTGCACGCCAAGCACCTGCGGGGGCACGTGGACGCGTTGGCCGCCAAGTCGTACTGGACGGCCTTCGAGTCCACCCCGGAGTTCGTGGTCCTCTTCGTACCGGCCGACCCGTTCCTGGACGTGGCGTTGCAGCGCGATCCGACGTTGCTGGAGCACGCGTTCACCCGCAACGTCGTGCTGGCCACGCCGGCCACCCTGGTCGCGCTGCTGCGTACGGTGGCCTGGTCGTGGCGGCAGGAGCAACTCGCCCGCAACGCCCTGGCGGTCCACACGCTGGCCCGGGAGCTGTACGGACGGTTGTCCACGCTCGGCGACCACGTCGGCAAGCTCGGCGCGTCGCTGGGCGGCGCGGTGACCGCGTACAACCGGGCGGTGGGTTCGCTTGAGGCGCGGGTGCTGGTCAGCGCGCGCAAGCTGGCCGAACTGGGCGTTTCCGACCAGGAGCTGGCGGTGCCGAACCAGGTCGAGATCGCGCCCCGCCAGCCACAGGCGCCGGAACTGGTCGATGGTGTTTCCACAACGGATGGTCGAATTCGGCCGGACTAATCAGACCCTTACCACCTTCGATGTGACATTGCGCGTCTCGCGTATCACGAGATGGTCACAACGTACCTGCCGGTAGTGACATCGATGGTCGGCACCACGAAGGATTCGCCTCACGCGTGCCCTGCATCTGAGGGCGCCCTGTTCTCTGGAGGAAAGAGAACGTGAGTAAACCCCGAATCCTGAGCCGGCGTACCTCCGCCGCGCTCTTCGCCTCGGTCATGGCGGCGGGCGCCGTGACCGTGGTCGGCGGTACCGCCACCGCGAGCGCCGCCCCTGCCGGTCCCGACGCCGCGCAGGCCACCCCCGCCGAGGCGCTCGGCGAGCACGACGCCAAGCTGCTCTCCGAGGCAGAGGCCAAGAAAGCCCCCACCGTCACGATGATCGTCGCCACCGAGAAGGGCAAGGCGAAGGACGTCGCGGACGACCTCAAGGACCTCGGCGCTGCGGTCACCGAGCGCTACGACACCATCGGCTACGTGCTGGCGAAGGTGCCGACCGGCAAGGCGGTCACGGCCGCCACGCTGCCCGGCGTCGCCGCGGTCGACCTGGACGAGAAGATCCAGCTCCCCGACCCGAAGCCGGAGGTCGTCCCGGGCGCCAAGAAGGCCGAGAAGCAGGGCACCACGCTCAGCGGCCCCGGCGCCAAGACGCCCGCCGACAACCCCTACATGCCGACCGGCGAGATCGGTGCGGCCAAGTTCATCAAGCAGAACCCCAAGTGGGACGGGCGCGGCGTCACCATCGGCGTGATGGACTCCGGTGTGGACCTGGACCACCCGGCGCTGCAGAAGACCACCACCGGCGAGCGCAAGATCGTCGACTGGGTCACCGCCACCGACCCGTTCGAGGACCCCACCTGGCGGCCGATGATCACGCAGGTCACCGGGCCGACGTTCACCGTCGCCGGTCGCACCTGGACCGCGCCGGCCGGGACCTACCGGTTCAACCTGTTCAGCGAGAACATCACCGCGAACAGCGAGCCGGGCGGTGACGTCAACCGCGACGGCGACACCACCGACCAGTTCGGCATCCTCTTCGACCCGGTGACCAACAACATCTGGGTGGACACCGACCAGGACGGCGACTTCACCGACGAGGCCCTGATGCGGCCGTACAAGGAGAAGTTCGACGTCAACCACTTCGGCACCGACAACCCGGCGACTCCGATCACCGAGCGGATGGCGTTCGTGGTCGAGTACCGCAAGAACGTCGACACCACTCCGCTCGGCGGCCCCGGCCTGGTCGACTACGTCAACATCGGCATCGTCGAGGGCTCGCACGGCACGCACGTCGCCGGCATCACCGCCGCGTACGGCATGCTGGGCAACAAGGCGTTCAACGGCGCCGCCCCCGGCGCCAAGGTCGTCTCCTCGCGCGCCTGCTCCTGGGGCGGCGGCTGCACGTACGCGGCGCTCACCACCGGCATGGCCGACCTGGTGATCAACCGGGGCGTCGACGTCATCAACATGTCGATCGGCGGCCTGCCGGCGCTCAACGACGGCAACAACGCCCGCGCCGTCCTCTACAACAACCTGATCACCACCTACGGTGTGCAGATGTTCATCTCGGCCGGCAACTCCGGCCCGGGTGTGAACACCATCGGTGACCCGTCCGCCTCCACCAACGTGGTCAGCGTCGCGGCCAGCATCAGCAAGGACACCTGGCTGGCCAACTACGGTTCGGTGGTCAAGCAGAAGAACGCGCTGTTCAACTTCTCCTCGCGCGGCCCGCGTGAGGACGGTGGCGCCAAGCCGAACATCGCCGCGCCGGGCTCGGCCATCTCCACCACCCCGGTCTGGCAGGCGGGCAACCCGGTCGCCGAGGCCGGCTACCCGCTCCCGTCGGGCTACGGCATGTCCAACGGTACGTCGATGGCCTCTCCGCAGGCCGCCGGTGGTGCCGCGCTGCTGCTCTCGGCCGCCAAGGCCACCGACCAGGGCGTGACCCCGGCCGCGCTGCGCCGGGCGATCTACAGCTCGGCCAAGCCGATCGCGAACACCGCCACCTTCGGTCAGGGCTATGGCATGTTCGACGTGCCGGGTGCCTGGAAGCTGCTGCGCAAGAGCAGCGAGCCGAACGACTACACCGCCGAGGCTCCGGTCTGCACGGTGCTCGCCGGCCAGCTCGCCACGCCGAACAGCGGCACCGGCGTCTACAACCGGTGTGACTCCGCCAACGGCGGGCACAAGGTCAACCAGTCGAAGTCTTACCAGGTCAAGCTGACCCGGACCAGCGGCCCGACCGGCAACGTGAAGCACAACATCGGCCTGCGCGGCAACAACGGCACCTTCTCGGCGCCGAAGAACGTCACGCTGCCGCTGAACACGACCGTCACCATCACGGTCACCGCGAAGCCGAAGACCGCCGGGGCGCACGGCACGATCGTCACGGTCGACGACCCGCGCACCAACACGATCGACTTCGAGTTCTCCGCCGTCGTGGTGGCCTCGAACGACGTCAGCAAGCCCGCCTTCGCCTACTCGGCGCGGGGCACCGTGGAGCGCAACAGCACCACGTCGTACTTCGTGACGGTGCCGCCGGGTGCCGGGGCGTTGCAGGTGAACCTCTCCGGCATCGCCACCGGGTCGCAGACCCGCTTCATCGCCTTCAACCCGTACGGCGTCCCGGTGGAGAGCACCTCCAGCCTGGCCTGCTACACCAACTTCGTCAGCACGGTCGTCTGCAACGCGTTCGAGCGTGACTACCAGAACCCGCTGCCGGGTGTCTGGGAGATCGAGGTGGAGTCGCGGCGGACCTCGCCGGCCCTGAACAACCCGTACCAGCTCCAGGCACGGGTGCAGGGCGTCGCGGTCGAGCCGGCCGTGGTCGAGCTGCCGGCGGTCACCGCCGGTGTCCCGACCCCGGTGACCTGGTCGCTGAAGAACACCTTCGGCCCGGTCTCGGTGACCGGCCAGGGTGGCCCGCTGTCCAGCGTGCACACCGAGCGGCCGACCATCGCCGAGCTGGCCAAGCAGGAGTTCACCGTCGAGGTGCCGGCGGGCGTCACCAGCTTCACCGCCCGCATCGGCAACCCGTCCAACGCCAGTGCCGACCTGGACCTGTTCGTCTACCGGGGCACCACCCTGGTCGGGCAGCAGGCCGACGGTGACTCGGAGGAGGCGGTGACCCTGACCAACCCGGTCGCGGGCACCTACCGGGTCGTCGTGGACGCGTACGCGGTGGACGGTGCCGGTGGCAGCACCGAGTACGACTACCGGGACTCGTTCTCGTCCCCGTCGCTCGGCACGCTGACCGCGTCGGGCGGCACGCTCACCCTGGCCAACGGCGCCACCGGCAGCCTCTCGGGCTCGGTGACCGCCCAGTCCGCCCCGTCCGCGGGTCGGGCGCTCTACGGTGAGCTGGCCGTGGTGACCACCGAAGGCGCGATCGTCGGTCGGGGCGCGGTCTCCGTCGGCGCGGTGAACTGACACCACCACCATCGCACCACCAGGAAGCCCGTCTCCGGTCCATCCGGAGGCGGGCTTCCGCCTTGCCCGACCGACCGCCGAGGCGGCGAGGGCTCCGTCACGACGAGGACTTCGCCGATCATGGAGTTCTGGCAAGCACTTAGGGGCGATGTGCACCTTTTTCCGCCGCCACAAGTCCATGATCGACGCGCGCACCACGGCACCCGTCGCCGCGTGGCGACGGGTGCCGTGGTGTCGGTGAGGGTGGGTGGGGGGTGAGGGTGGGTGAGGTCAGGCGCGTTTGGCGGTGGCGACCTGGAACGGGGTGCCCTGCTGGCACGTCGTCATCAGACCCGGGTCGGGTCGGCCGGTCACCGTCACCGCGGCACCGGAGGTGAGCACGTCACGAGGCCCACCCAGCAGCAGGTAGCCGTCGAGGAGCAGGCAGCCGGGCTCCACGCCGGCCTCGACCCGGCCGGTGAGCGTCATCTCGCCCGTGGTCGGGGGCGGGGTCGGCACGCCCCGGGTCTTGCCGGCGGGCGGCGGACTGGCCGGAGCCGTCGGGTCCACCGGGTCGGAGGGCGGGGGCACGGGGCCGGTCGGATCCGGGGTCGGCAGCTCGGTCACGGGTGACGCTCCCGTCGGGGTGGGGGCGGTGGGGCCGTCCCCGGCGTCCTGACCACCGCAGGCGACGAGCGCCGTGCAGACGATCAGCGCGGTGACGGCGATCCGAAGGGTCCTCATGCCGGTCTGACGTGTCCGGGAGGTCAGCCGTTCCATCGGCGCGGGCCGACGGATCAACTCTGGGCCGCCGCAGCGGCCTTCATGTCGCGCTTGAGCTCCTGTGGGAGCGAGAAGGTGAGGCGCTCGTTGGCGGTCACCACCTCCTCCACGTCGGCGAAGCCGCGCTCGGCGAGGTGCGTCAACACCTGCTGCACGAGTTCCTCCGGCACGCTCGCGCCGGAGGTGAGGCCCACCGTCCGGGCGTCGGCCAGCCAGGCGTCGTCGATCTCGTGGGCGAAGTCGACCAGGTGTCCGGCGCGGGCACCGGCGTCCAGGGCCACCTCGACCAGCCGTACCGAGTTGGAGGAGTTGCGCGACCCGACCACGAGCACCACGTCACACTCGGCCGCGATCTCCTTGACCACGTGCTGCCGGTTGCTGGTGGCGTAGCAGATGTCGTCGCTGGGCGGGGACTGGAGCAGCGGTAGCCGCTTCTTGAGCCGGGCCACGGTCTCCAGGGTCTCGTCGACCGAGAGCGTGGTCTGTGACAGCCAGACGACCTTGCTCGGGTCGCGCACGGTGACCCGGTCGGCGTCCTCGGGCCCGTCCACCAACTGGATGTGGTCGGGGGCCTCGCCGGAGGTGCCGATGACCTCCTCGTGGCCCTCGTGGCCGATGAGCAGGATGTCGTAGTCCTCGGCGGCGAACCGCTTGGCCTCGTGGTGCACCTTGGTCACCAGCGGGCAGGTCGCGTCGATCGCCTTGAGCGACCGCTCCTTCGCCTGCTCGTAGACCTCGGGCGCCACGCCGTGCGCGGAGAAGATGACGGTGGACCCCTCGGGAACCTCTTCGTTCTCCTCGACGAAGATCGCGCCCTGTGCCTCCAGCGTCCGCACCACGTGCTTGTTGTGCACGATCTCCTTGCGGACATAGATCGGGGCACCGTAGAGCTTGAGCGCCTCCTCGACGGTCTGCACCGCCCGGTCGACGCCCGCGCAGTATCCACGGGGCTTCGCGAGCAGCACGCGCTTACCGGTCCCGGAAGTCCTCTCGCCCTCAGTCACACCCCCATCGTACGTGCCGCCCGCGCACCCGGCACCGCGCGCGCCCCGCCGCCGACCCCGTCGGCCGCCGCCCCGGTCGTGATCAGCGAGGCGGTCGGTGGGTGGGCTTAGGGTGGGCGGGTGAGTACGGGTGGGACGGCGACCGGGAGCGGGACGGCTGCCGGCACAGGGGCCAGCACGGCGGACGAGCCGTGGCCGGTGCGGGTGGTCAGCCAGAAGATCGGCGCCTGGGTGGCGCGCCTGGGCTGGGTCTGGGTGGACGGGCAGGTGGCGCAGATCAGCCGGCGGCCCGGCGCCAGCACCGTGTTCCTCACGCTGCGTGACCCGTCGGCCGACCTGAGTCTGACCGTCACCACCAACCGGGACGTGCTCGACACCGGTGCGCCGGAGCTGCGCGAGGGCGCCCGCGTCGTGCTGCACGCCAAGCCGGAGTTCTACGCCGCCCGGGGCACGCTGAGCCTGCGAGCCGACGAGATCCGGCAGGTCGGTCTCGGCGAGCTGCTGGCGCGGCTGGAGAAGCTCAAGAAGCTGCTCGCCGCCGAGGGGCTGTTCGACCGGGCCCGCAAGCGCCGCCCGCCGTTCCTGCCGCAGCGGATCGGGCTGATCACCGGCCGGGCCAGCGCCGCCGAGCGGGACGTGCTGACCAACGCCCGTCGCCGCTGGCCGGCGGTGGAGTTCCGGACGGTGAACGTGGCCGTCCAGGGTGCCGGCGCCGTGCCGCAGATCGTCGACGCGCTCAAGGTGCTGGACGGCGACCCGAGCATCGACGTGATCATCCTGGCCCGCGGCGGTGGCGGCATCGAGGACCTGCTGCCCTTCTCCGACGAGGCCCTGTGCCGGGCGGTGTTCGCCTGCCGTACGCCGGTGGTCAGCGCGATCGGCCACGAGACGGACGCGCCGCTGGTCGACTACGTGGCCGACGTCCGCGCGTCGACCCCCACCGACGCGGCCAAGCGGGTGGTGCCCGACCTGGCCGAGGAGGTGCGCCTGATCGGCCAGGCCCGGCACCGGCTACGGCGCGCGGTGCACCACCTGGTCGACCGCGAGTCGCACCGGATCGAGGCCCTGCGCTCCCGGCCGGCGCTGGCCCGCCCGGAGGTGATGGTGGAGCAGCGAGCCGGTGACCTGGCAGCTCTGCGGCAACGGGCCACGCGCTGCCTGGACCACCGCATCGCCGCTGCCGACGACGACCTGCGGCACACCTTGGCCCGGCTGCGCGCGCTCTCCCCGGCCGCCACCCTGGACCGGGGGTACGCCATCGTGCAACGCGCCGACGGCCACGTGGTGCGCGCCGCCGCCGAGGTGACGCCCGGTGACGCGCTGCGCGTACGCGTCGCCGACGGCGAACTGTCGGCCACCGTGAACCCCTGACCGTCTCGGCCCTGTGGAGAGGGAAGCATGACTGACGAGAAGACCGACGGGTCGGACGAGCGGCTCAGCTACGAACAGGCTCGCGCCGAACTGGCGTCGGTGGTGGAGCGGCTGGAGGCCGGTGGGACGTCGTTGGAGGAGTCGCTGGCCCTGTGGGAGCGCGGCGAGGCGTTGGCGGTGATCTGCCAGCGCCGCCTCGACGGCGCACGGGCCCGGATCGACGCCGCCCGCCAGGAGTCGACGACCTGACGCCTGGAAGTACCCCGGACACGGCGCGGCGGGAGCCTCCAGGCTCCCGCCGCGTGTCGTCGTCGGTGCAAAGAGACCGCTTACCTGAACAGGTTGTACAACTCCGGCGGCGCCTCGACGACCTGGTCGGCCGGGGGCTTCTGCGCGGCGGTCGCGTTGCCGTAGTCGCTGTACGTCATCTTGATCTCCTGGCCGGCGGCCGCCCCCGTCGGCGGCATCCGCAGCACCAGTTCGGTGAGTCGGCCCTGCGCGTCGGTGGTGGCGGTGAACGGCACCGCGTTGGCCTCCGGGCCGAGCGCGGTGATCACGCCCTGGTCCAGCGAGCCGGCCTCGGCGGCCTTCGAGGCGTCGATGGTGCCGGTGAAGTTGCCGTCGCCGGTGCGCTGCACCTCGGTGACCGCCTGGGTGAGGGCGGCGCTCCCGGCCGGGTCGACCTTGTCGAAGTCGAAGCCGAGGTTGCGGTCACCCTGGATCCGGTTCTGGTCGAGGTGCTGGAACTTGCCGAGGTTCAGCCGGTCGAGGCCGGGCACGCTGGTCGCCGCGCTTCCCTTCAGGTCCACCTTGACCCAGCTGTCCGGCTTGGCGTGGATCAGGTCGAGGCTGATCGCCAGGTCGTCGGTCGGCTCGCCGAGGCGTACCCGGATCTCGGCGCTCTGGCTCGGCTGGTGCACCTGGCCCTCGGCGACCGATCCGACGCCGGACATGGTGAACCGGAAGTTGCCGTTGCTGATCTCCTTGGTCGAGTCCAGCAGCGCCTGCTTGGCCTCGGAGTCGGCGGCGGGCGCGCCGGAGCCGGTGGCGGACGGTGTGGCGGCGCCGGTGGCGGGTGCGGTGTCGCCGGAGGTGGTGCAGGCGGCGACTCCAGGCGTGAGCAAGGCGGCGGCCATGAGACCGGCGCTCAGTCTGCGAATGGTCATCGGTGTCTCCCAGCGGGTCACCCGACGCTTCCCGCGCCGGTGGCTCCCCTTTCCTGTTCCCTGCCGACGCCACTCGCAATCACCACGAAGCCCGCTCAATCGACGGCGGTGGCCATCTCGCGCAGTTCGTTGTCCCGGGCGTCACCGACCACGATCACGGTCCGCTCCGGTTCGAGCAGCACCAACGCCTGCTCGTTGCCCCGCCCGGTGTACCGCTGCCAGGTGCCGGAGCCGAGGTCGGCCTGTCCCTGCGGCCGGCCCTCCTCGGTCAGCTCGGTGGGCAGCAGCCGCTCCGGCGGCACGTTGCTCTGCACGAGTTGCAGACCCCGACCCTCGGGAGTGAGATAGCCCACCCGCAGGGTCGCGCCCTCCTCGGTGGTCCGGTACGTCGCGCGTACCGTCTTCCAGCCGTCGGGCAGCCCGGCCGGCTGGGTCACCGGGAAGACGGCGGCCGAGCGCGCCTGCTCGAAGGTGGGCGTCGGGTCGACCGTGCTCGGCTCGTCCCCGCCGAGGAAACCCCGGGAGAAGGCGATCAGCAGGGCGATCGGGACCAGCAGCACCAGCAGCGAGATGGCCATGTCCCGGGGCCGGCGCTCGGATCGGCCGGGTGCGGCCTCGGCCGCCGGGGGTTCCCCGGCGGTCCGCGACGGCTCCGGCCGCTCCTCGGCTACGTCCGGTCCGGCGGCCCGGTCGACGGACGGCTGCTCGGCCGTCGACGGCTGGTCTGCGGGTACGCGGTCGGCAGGCTGTGCGGGTTCCACCCGGCCATTCTCGCAGCCGCCCGACCGGCGGTATCCGGCCCATCACCGCCCCGCCCCGGTCGCGGGTCCGCCATCGTGTGAGGATCAGGAACAAGGCCGGTAGCACCCGGCCCGGTCGACCCCGCACCGCCGCGAGGAGGAGCCGAACATGACGACCACCAGGACGCGTACCCCACAGAACCTCGACCGCAACATCGCCCTCGACCTGGTCCGGGTGACCGAGGCCGCAGCGATGGCCGCCGGTCGCTGGGTCGGCCGGGGCGACAAGGAGGGCGGTGACGGCGCCGCCGTCGACGCCATGCGCAAGCTGATCAACTCGATCCCGATGAAGGGTGTCGTGGTGATCGGCGAGGGCGAGAAGGACAACGCCCCGATGCTCTTCAACGGCGAGGAGGTCGGTGACGGCACCGGTCCGGAGGTGGACGTCGCGGTCGACCCGATCGACGGCACCACGCTGATGAGCAAGGGCATGCCGAACGCGCTCGCGGTGCTGGCGGTCGCCGAACGGGGCGCGATGTTCGACCCGAGCGCCGTGTTCTACATGGAGAAGCTCGCGGTCGGCCCGGCGTACGCGGACGTGGTGGACATCAACGCCGGGGTCGCCGACAACCTGCGCCGCATCGCCAAGGTCAAGGGCACCGGGGTGGACGAGGTGACGGTCTGTGTGCTCGACCGGTCCCGGCACGACGGGCTGGTGGAGGAGATCCGGCGGATCGGGGCGGGTATCCGGTTCATCTCCGACGGCGACATCGCCGGTGCCATCGCCGCCGCCCGGGGCGAGTCCGACGTCGACGTGCTGATGGGCATCGGCGGCACCCCGGAGGGGATCACCGCCGCCTGCGCGCTCAAGTGCATGGGCGGGATGATGCAGGCCAAGCTCTGGCCGCGGGACGACGCCGAGCGGGAGAAGGCGCTCGCCGCCGGGCACGACCTGGACCGGGTGCTCACCACCGACGACCTGGTCACCGGGGACAACTGCTTCTTCGTGGCGACCGGTGTCACCTCCGGTGACCTGCTGAAGGGTGTGCGCTACCGCTCGGGTGGGGCGTACACGCAGTCGATCGTGATGCGCTCCAAGAGCGGCACGATCCGGGTGATCGACTCGTTCCACAAGTTGGAGAAGCTGGCGCTCTACTCGGCGGTGGACTTCGACGGTCGCCCGCTGGACGAGCAGGATTGAGTCTGGGCACGACGGCGACCGGGCCGACGGTGTCGGCCGGTCGGCGGACCGGCGCGGTGGCGCTGGGTGCCGTCGCCGGGGTCGCCGTTGCCGTCCAGTCACGGATCAACGGCGAGTTGGGCGTACGCCTCGACGACGGGATCGCCGCCGCGCTGGTCTCGTTCGGCCTGGGGCTGGCGGTGCTGGTGGTTCTCGGGTTCGCGACCGCGAACGGACGCCGGGGCCTGGCCGCGCTGCGCGCCGCGCTCGGCACCGGCAGGCTGCGGGTCTGGCAGTGCCTCGGCGGCGTCTGCGGGGCCTTCCTCGTCTTCACCCAGGGCGCCACGGTCGGTGCGCTCGGCGTCGCCGTGTTCACCGTGGCGGTGGTGGCCGGCCAGTCCGGCAGCAGTCTGGCCGTGGACCGGGCCGGGGTCGGTCCGAGCGGGCGGCAGCCGGTGACGCTCCCCCGGCTCGCCGGTGCGGTACTCACCGTGGCGGCGGTGCTGCTGGCCGTCGGTGACCGGCTGGCCGAGCCGGCCGCTCTCGGTCTGGCCCTGCTGCCGCTGCTGGCCGGCTTCGGGGTGGCCTGGCAGCAGGCGGTGAACGGACGGGTCCGCGAGGCGACCGGGAGCACGGTGACGGCCACGCTGGTCAACTTCGTCGTCGGCACGGCGGCCCTGTCGGCCGTCTTCGCGGTCAGCCTCGTCGTGCGCGGCGTACCCGCCGGTGGCCTGCCCGCCGAGCCGTGGCTCTATCTGGGCGGGCCGATCGGGGTGACCTTCATCGCGGTGGCGGCGGCGGTGGTCCGCTTCACCGGCGTGCTGCTGCTCGGCCTGGCCACCGTCGCCGGCCAGATCGTCGGCGCGGTGCTGCTGGACGTGCTGCTGCCGTCCGCCGACACCCACTCGACCACGAACACGGTCCTCGGCGCGGCGCTCACCCTGGTCGCGGTGGTGATCGCCGCGCTCGGTGGGCGGATCGGCGCCACCGCCCGAGCCCGGCGGCGCGGGGACACCGAGGTCAGGGCATCGTCATCGGGGACTCTGAGCGGTACGGCCCGTCGAGGTCGGTCCGGCGACGCCGGAAGATGATCGCGGCCACGATGCCGCCGAGCAGCCCGAACAGGTGCCCCTGCCAGGAGATCCGCTCGTCGGTGGGCAGGACGCCGACCAACTGGCCGCCGTAGAGCAGACCGACCAGCAGGAAGACGGCGAAGTTCCACCAGCTCCGCTCGAAGATGCCCCGGGTCAGCAGGATGCCGAGGTAGCCGAAGATGACGCCGCTGGCGCCGACCACGATCGTGTTGGGCGAGCCGGTGAACCACACACCCAATCCGCTGACCAGCACGATCACCAGGGTCGACCAGAGGAACCGCCGGGCGCCCGCGGCCAGCACGAAGGTGCCGAGCAGGATCAGCGGGATGCTGTTGCTGTAGAGGTGGTCGAAGCCGTGGTGCAGGAACGGTGAGAAGAAGACGCCGTCCAGCCCGTCGATGCGCTGCGGAATGATGCCGGCGGCGGCGTCGAAGCCGGCGCCCAGCCACTGGTCGAGGCCCTCGATCAGGAAGAGGACCGGCACCACCGCGCACATGGCGACGAAGGCTCGGCCGATGGAGGCGTAGAACGCATCGGTGCCGAACCGGTGGGGGTCGCCGCTTCCGGGCTGCAGGGTCACCCGTCAAGAGCTATCAGCAATCGCGGACGGCCGCCACTTTTCGCCGACCACCGAGACGACGGCGGCGGTACGCGAGTGCCGCGTACCGCCGCCGTCGACGTGCTCAGGTGGGACTCAGTAGTAGCCCGAACTCTGCGACTTCGCCCAGGCGCCGCAGGGGTTGCTGTACCGGCCCTTGATGTAGCCGAGCCCCCAGGTGATCTGGGTGGCCGGGTTGGTCTGCCAGTCGGCGCCGACCGAGGCCATCTTGTTGCCCGGGTACGCCTGCGGGATGCCGTAGGCGCCGGAGGAGGGGTTGCGGGCCTTGTGGTTCCAGCCGCTCTCCTTGTTCCACAGCTTGTCGAGGCAGGGGAACTGGTCGATCTTGAAGCCTGCGTCGATCATCATGGCGCAACCGATCTTGCGGTTGCCGCCGTACTCCGCGCAGGAGGCGGGGATCGGGCCGTCGTAGGGCCGGGCGGCACGCGCCGCGGCGGCCTCTTCTCGGGCCTTCCGCTCCTCCTCGGCCTTCTTGCGCGCCGCCTCTTCGGCCTTGCGGGCCTTCTCGGCGGCGGCACGGGCCCGCTTCCTGGTCTCGGTGGCCTGCTCCCGAGCGGCGCGTACCTGGCGGGAGACCTGCTGCGGCTCCTGCCGGTACTCGACGTCGATCTCGGTGACGCTCCCGGCCACCTGCGCGCCTGGGCCCTGGCGCTGAGACTGGCGGTCCTCGCTGAGGTAGAAACCGCCGGCCACGCCCATGCTCAGCAGCGCGACGGCTGTGGCGCGGGCGGTGAACCGGCTCCATGGCCGACTCACGTGGTGATCCCTTCGTCGGGGTCAGGGACGCGGCATGACCACGGCCGTTCCGGGCCGAGGCGTGCCGCGAGCGCCCGCCACCGGTGAGGCCGGTGGCCGAAGACGCACCCCGTCCGCTTCCCGGCGAATCGGTCGACCCCCTCGTGGGGTGACGAACGATCACCAACGATGCGTCAGGTGCGTGGGCGCCCGCTGGACACCATCGCGCACGGTGAGGCTGATGGGAAACCGCCAGCCTCGATTGTGACATGGGTCACGGGATATTGCAGCCTGAAAACGCCCTAAACGGGCGTCATTGGGGGACATCCTCCAGTAGGTCGGTCACCATCGCGGCGATCGGAGATCGCTCCGAACGGCTGAGCGTGACGTGCGCGAACAGGTGATGGCCCTTGAGCGCCTCGATGACGGCGGTGACGCCGTCGTGACGGCCGACGCGCAGGTTGTCCCGCTGCGCGACGTCGTGGGTCAGCACCACCCGCGAGCCCTGGCCGATCCGGGACAGCACGGTCAACAGGACCCCCCGCTCCAACGACTGCGCCTCGTCCACGATGACGAACGCGTCGTGCAGGCTCCGGCCCCGGATGTGGGTCAGCGGCAGCACCTCGAGCAGCCCCCGGGAGGTGACCTCCTCCAGGACGTTCTCGTGGATCACCGCGCCGAGCGTGTCGAAGACCGCCTGCGCCCAGGGCGACATCTTCTCCGACTCCGAACCGGGCAGGTAGCCCAGTTCCTGGCCGCCGACGGCGTACAGCGGACGGAACACGACCACCTTCTTGTGCCGGCGGCGCTCCATCACCGCCTCCAGCCCCGCGCAGAGCGCCAGGGCGGACTTGCCGGTGCCGGCCCGGCCCCCGAGCGAGACGATGCCGATCGACTCGTCGAGCAACAGGTCGAGCGCGATCCGCTGCTCCGCCGAGCGCCCGTGCACCCCGAACGCCTCACGGTCGCCGCGCACCAGCCGTACGGTCTTGTCCGGCAGCACCCGGGCGAGCGCCGAGCCCCGGGCGGAGTGCAGCACCAGACCGGTGTGGCAGGGCAGGCCGGCCGCGTCGTCCACGTCGATGGTCTCGCCGCCGTAGAGCCGGGAGATGTCCTCCTCGCCCAGCTCCAGCTCCGCCATCCCGGTCCAGGTCGGGTCGCTCGCCTGACCGTGCCGGTACTCGTCGGCCCGCAGGCCGACCGAGGCGGCCTTGACCCGCAACGGCATGTCCTTGCTGACCAGCGTCACCTCCCGCCCCTCGGCGGCGAGGTTCAACGCGACGGACAGGATCCGGGCGTCGTTGGACTCGTTGCGGAATCCGGGCGGCAACACCCCGTCGTCGGTGTGGTTCAGCTCCACCCGCAGCGTGCCGCCGACGTCGTTGGCGGGCACCGGCCGGTCCAACCGGCCGTGGCGTACCCGCAACTCGTCCAGCGTGCGCAGCGACTGTCGAGCGAACCAGCCCAGCTCGGGATGGTGTCGTTTGCCCTCCAACTCGGAGATCACCACCAGCGGCAGCACCACCTCGTGCTCGGCGAAGCGGTGGAACGCCGCCGGGTCGCTGAGCAGCACGGAGGTGTCCAGGACGAAGGATTGGCCCGCTGGTCGGGGCTCCCTGGTGTCCGCCGACCCGGCCGCCGCGGTCCGGCGGCTACGGGTGGTGCGGCGAGTCGTGGCAGTCGAGGCCGGGCTCTGGTCGGCACCGGGGGTAGTACGGCGAGTCGTCACAGGCCTGCTCCGGCGGATGGGCACCCGGCCACCCGCGGTCCGCCTCCTCCGGTGCCCGGCTGACACGGGGTCGGATGCGGGCCCCGTGTGCGAGGTCGCAGGCCGGGCGGGCCGGCTGGCTCGGGACAATCCCGCGCCATGCCTAGACGCTAGCCGCCCGCACCCGTCCCGGCTAGGGCCTGTGTCGAAGTCCTCGGTCGAGCCGAGGCGGAGTCCAGGCGGCGGTCCGGCAAGGCCTTTCGTTAACTGCTGGTGCCGTGGGCACACGGTCAGGTGACAGACCGGCCGGGATGCATGCCCCCTGCGCGCATCCCGGCCGGTGGATCACCGCCACCGGTCGGGCGTGGTCCGAGCGCGGCGCGCCGGACCGGGCCGTCGACCGGTGCTCAGCCGCTTCGCCGGACCAGGGTGGTGGTCGGGTGCCGCCCGACGACCGAGGCGGCCGGCTCCGTGAACGACGATCCGGTGTACGTGGTGCCGGGTCGGACCGCACCGGCGGACACCCGCTTGGCGGGCGCGGTGACCGCGAGGGCGGTGGCGATCGCCGCCTGCGCGTCCCGGCGGCGCCGGTTCCATGCTCCCCGGTCACCGTCGAAGTACCCCTGCCGGTAGCCGAAGCGGTAGCCGATCCGATAGCTGAGCTGCCCGTGCAGGCGGCCGGCGGCGTAGCTGGTGGCGGCCAGCACCAGGACGAGGAAGATCGCGAGGAACGGGCTCATCCGGCGGCTCCGGTCCCTCGCCCGCCCGTCATTTCTCCTCCGGTTCGACCGTGGTGGGGTCGGCGATCAGCAACCGGTCGAGATCGTCGGTGCCGATCTCCTCGACCAGTTCGACGCTGATCCGGCAGCCGTCCAGCACCACCTCGGCCACCGAGGACCGGCGGATCTCCCCACCGGCGTCGTAGACCCGGACGCTGAGCTCCGGGCAGCCGAGGTGGGTACGCCAGGCGTTCCACTCGGCCCGGTCGCCGACGGAGAGCGACAGGTAGCGACAGCCCCGGGCGAGATAGAGCCGCCACGGAGCGATCAGCCCGGCGGCGACCCCCTCCGCGATCAGACCGAACGCCTGGGCACGGGTCGCGAGTTCGGTCACCACTCCCCCCTTGCACCGAGCGCGTGACGCAGCTGAGCACCTATCGTCTCATTCACGTGACACACCGTAGGTTGTCCCATGAGCGTGACAGTATCAGCTTTTCGTTCGTTTGCCTCCACACCCACGGACATCTATCCTGCCCAGGTGACACCCCTCAGGAACAGTGCTTCATCCCGAATTGTCAGGTCAGTTTCAGCGTCACGCAAGCGTGACAAAGGCGTGCCCGGGACTTCTCTCCGGGCCCATTCGCCGTACGGTCACCAGGTGACCGAGACGGCCAACGCGCGGAAGATCGCCTTTGCCACCTTCGTCCGACGAGCCATCGACGAGGCCCGAGCCACCCGAGCGTGGAGCGGCACCGAGGTCTCCCGGCGCACCGGCGTCTCGCGCCAGACCATCAACCGCTGGGTTCGCGGCGACTGGGCCAGCGACCCGGAGGCGGAACGGGTGGTGGCGTTCTGCGAGGGGCTCGGGCTCGACCCGGCCGCCGCCTTCGCGGCGCTCGGCTGGGACCGCACCGCATCGCGCCGGTCCGCCCCACCACCACCGCCGATGGACCCCGACGTCGAGGCGCTCCTGCGCCGACTGGTCGACCCGGAGGTCTCCGACGCGGAGAAGTTCCACATTAGAGAAACCATTCGTTATCTCGCATATCGCCCGACCCTGCCGGCCAGTGTCCGAAAACGAGGCGACGCCGCCAGCTAGTTCCTCAGATGGCGAAAGAACGGCAGGTCAGCCTCATTCGTTTCGCTACGGGGTCGGAACGGGCGCGCTAGCGTCCGTATTCGTACTGCTTGGGCTCGTCGTCGGCGGGGGGACGGGACAAGGCCGAACCCAGCCCTGCGGGACAGAAGGGGGTCTGTCATGACCCTGAAATGGATGACGGTCGTGGTCGCGGCGGTCTCGTTGACGCTGTGCGTCACCGGGAACGCGGTCACCCTGGCCCTGAACGGCGGGCAGCTTCCCCTGCTCGTGAACCTCTTCGCACTCGCCACCGCGGCCACCGCGATCGTCCTGGCCGTCCTCGCCGAGCTGCACGACCGGCTCGACGACCGGCTCACCGCGCTCACCGAGTTCCTGGTGGAGCGGCTCCGGGATATCGAGGCCCACACCGGCGACCGGAACTCCGGTTTCGTGGAGGGCTACCTGCTCAGCCACGGCCAGGAAGCCGCCGTCGTGCCCTTCGTACGTCGGGGACGGGGAGCCGCCGAACGCTGACCCGCCCGGCGACCGCGCCGGATCCACGCCAGGAATGACCGGCCGAACCCGGGGTACGCTGACGCGCGTGCCACCGTTGAATCTGGGCAACCAGACGCCGAAGACCCCGTTGAACGCCGACCAGGCCTGGCAGACGACCGCCGACCGGGCAGCCGAGACCATCCTCTTCTTCGACTTCGACGGCACACTCGCGCCAGTGGCCGACGACCCCACGCAGGTGCAACCCGCGCCGAAGGTGCTTGCCGCGATCGAGACACTCGCCCCGGTCGTACGGCGGATCGCGATCGTCTCCGCACGTCCGGTGGAGTTCCTGCGCGAGCACTTCGGCGGCCTGACCGGCGTCGACCTCTATGGGCTCTACGGCCTGGAGCACAGCCACTCGGGCGGCGAGACCGTCACCGAGCCGGCCGCGCTGCCCTGGGTGCCGACCATGGCCGACCTCGCCGAGCTGGCCCGTGCCGAGCTGCCGCCGGGTGCCCTCGTCGAGTACAAGCGGCTCTCCGTGGCGCTGCACTGGCGTACCGCCCCGCAGTTGGCCGCCAGCGTCGAGGAGTGGGGTCGTGCCCAGGCCGAGCGCCTCGGCCTGCGGTTGCAGGTGGGGCGGATGGTGCTGGAGATCAAACCGCCGGTCGACCGGGACAAGGGCATGGTGATCGGCGAGCTGGTGCAGGGCGTCGGCGGTGCCTGGTATTTCGGCGACGACGTCTCCGACATCAAGGCCTTCGCCGCACTGCGGGCCCGGGCCGCCGACGACCCGGACTTCCTGGGCGTCTGTGTCGCGGTGGCCAACCCGGAGACCGGTGCCGAGGTCGCCGAGGCCGCCGACCTGACCATCGACTCCCCCGCCGCGCTGGGCGACTTCCTCACCCAGGCCACCCACCACCTCACCTGAGGCGTGCTCCGGTACGGCGGTCAGACGCCGTACCGGCGCTGGCGGGTGGCGTACGAGCGCAGGGCGCGGAGGAAGTCGACGCGGCGGAAGTCCGGCCAGTTGAGTTCGCAGAAATAGAACTCCGAGTGCGCCGACTGCCAGAGCATGAAGCCCGACATGCGCTGCTCGCCGCTGGTCCGGATGATCAGATCCGGGTCCGGCAGCCCTCGGGTGTAGAGGTGCTCGGAGATGTCGTCGACGTCCAGCGAGCCGGCCAGGTCCTCCAACGTGCCGCCGTTCGCCGCGTGTTCCAGCAGCAGCGAGCGCACCGCGTCGGTGATCTCCCGCCGGCCGCCGTACCCGACCGCGATGTTGACCTGGGCGCCGCCGCTGCGGTCCCGGGTGCGCTCCTCGGCGGCCTTGAGCGCGGCGGCGTGCTGCGCGGGCAGCACGTCCAGCGCGCCGACCATTCGCAGCCGCCACGGGTTGCCCTGCTCGGCCAGCTCGGTGGTCAGGTCCTCGATGATCTGGAGCAGCGGGTCGAGCTGCTCCGCCGGCCGCGACAGGTTGTCGGTGGAGAGCAGCCAGAGCGTCACGTGCCCGACACCGGCGGCGTCGCACCAGCGCAGCAGTTCCTTGATGCGCTCCGCACCCATCCGGTGCCCGTCGTTGGGGTCCACCAACCCCATCTCCCGGGCCCACCTACGGTTGCCGTCGCACATCACGCCCACGTGCTGCGGCACCTGAAGGCCCGCGAGCCTGGCGGTCAGCCGCCGCTCGTAGACGGAGTAGAGAATTTTCCGCAGAGTCATCACCTTGCAGGGTAGCGATCCCCCACCCGGATCGGAGTGCCGGTGGCCGACACCACGCCGCAGTCCGGTCGCACCGCCCCGCACCCCGCCCACCACCTGCGCCGACCACATCACCCCGGACCGGGCGGACACGGCGGGGATCAGGTCGGGGACGTCGGGGCGGGGACGTGGGCGGCCCGGCGGACGCCGTAGACGGCGAGGACGGCGGCGGCGACCAGTGGGGCGCCGTCCCGGACCAGACCGTCGACGCCGAGCAGCCACCAGCACAGCGGCAGGTCGACCGCGAGTACGGCGACGCTGACCACCACGAGCAGGCTGCCCGCCCAGCGTTTGCCGCGCAGCAGGAAGGCGGTGCAGAACAGCACCAGATAGCTGGTCGCGATGCCGGCGCCCAGCCAGAACAGCACCGCCGGCACGGCCAACAGTCGGCCGTCGAGGATCCCGGCGGTGGCGACCAGGGCGGGCACCAGCATCAGCGGGCTGTAGGTGAACGCGGCGACCCGGCTGGTCAGCAGCCAGGCGTTCGCCTCGGGGCGACGCGGCGGCGTCTCGCGCCAGGAGATGCCGGAGCGGTCGATCACCAGTCGGGAACGGTGCCGGACCAGGTGCCCGGCGACCGCCGGGGACCGGTACAGCAGCCAGACCACGGTGGCGCAGAGCGCGGTGAGCAGGGCGAAACCGAGCAGGCCGGGCAGCGGTGGCACGCCCTGCCGGGGCACGATCAACCGACCCACCGCGAAGACCGTGGTGATCGCCAGGATCAGGCCGAGCGGGCGGGCCACTGTCCGGCCCCGGCGTACGTGGCCGATCAGCAGCAGGAAACCGAACGAGCGCAGCATCGCCCAACCGGTCCGCACCGCCAGGCCGAAGCCCTGCTCCGGCGCGTACCACCAGTTGAGCACCTCGACCACGACGGTGGCCGCTGCGGTCACGGCGAGCAGTGCGGTCAGCGCCCGGACGGCGGACGGCCGCCGGACCTCGGTCTCGGCGGCCGTCCTCATGGGATCCGATGATGCCCGGATCCGGCGTCGATCACACCCCCCGCTGCGGCTGCTCCGCGTCGAGTCGGGCGCGGAGTGCGTCCAACTCGGCCCAGAGGACACCGGGCAGCTTGTCGCCGAACTTCTCGAACCACTCGGTGACCAGCGGCAGCTCGTCGCGCCACTCCGCCGGGTCCACCTTCAGCGCGATCCGGACGTCCTCCGGCGTCATGTCCAGACCGTCGACGTCGAGCGCGTCCGGCGTCGGGACCATGCCGATCGGGGTCTCCACGGCCTCGCCGCGACCCTCGATCCGCTCGATGACCCACTTGAGGACGCGCGAGTTCTCGCCGAAGCCGGGCCAGAGGAAGTTGCCCTCCGGGTCCTTGCGGAACCAGTTGACGTAGTAGACGCGGGGCAGCTTCGACTCGTCGCCGTCGGCGCCCTTGCCCATCTCGATCCAGTGCCGGAAGTAGTCACCGGCGTGGTAGCCGATGAACGGCAGCATCGCCATCGGGTCACGCCGCACCACGCCGACCGCGCCGGAGGCGGCGGCGGTGGTCTCCGAGGAGAGCGTGGCACCCATGTAGACGCCGTGCACCCAGTCCCGCGCCTCGGTCACCAGCGGGACGGTGTCCCGCCGCCGGCCGCCGAACAGGATCGCGTCGATCGGGACGCCGTTCGGGTCGAAGTAGTCGTCGGCGAGGATCGGGCACTGGGTGATCGGCGTGCAGAATCGGCTGTTCGCGTGCGAGGAGAGGTTCTCACTCTCCGGCGTCCAGTCGTTGCCCTTCCAGTCGATCAGGTGCGCCGGCGGCTCGCCGAGGCCCTCCCACCAGATGTCGCCGTCGTCGGTCAGGGCGACGTTGGTGAAGACCGAGTTGCCCTGCTCCAGCGTCCGCATCGCGTTGGCGTTGGTCTTCCAGTCGGTGCCGGGCGCGACGCCGAACAGCCCGTACTCCGGGTTGACCGCGTAGAGCCGGCCGTCCGGACCGAAGCGCATCCAGGCGATGTCGTCGCCGATCGTCTCGACCTTCCAACCCGGGATGGTCGGCTCCAGCATGGCCAGGTTGGTCTTGCCGCAGGCGGACGGGAACGCACCGGCGATGTGGTAGACCCGACCCTCCGGCGAGGTGATCTTGAGGATCAGCATGTGCTCGGCGAGCCAGCCCTCGTCCCGCCCCATCACGCTGGCGATCCGCAGCGAGTAGCACTTCTTGCCGAGCAGCGAGTTGCCGCCGTACCCGGAGCCGTAGGACCAGATCTCCCGGCTCTCCGGGAAGTGCGAGATGTACTTGGTCTCGTTGCACGGCCAGGCGACGTCCTGCTGGCCCGGGGCGAGCGGCGCGCCGATCGAGTGCAGCGCGCGGACGAAGTCCGCGTCGTCGCCCATCGCCTCAAGGATCTTGGCGCCCATCCGGGTCATGATCCGCATGGACGCGACCACGTACGGGCTGTCGGTGATCTCGACACCGAACATGGGCTTCTCGGCCTCGACCGGACCCATGACGAACGGGATGACGTACATCGTCCGTCCGCGCATCGAACCGCGGTAGAGCGGGGTCATGGTCCGCTTCATCTCGGCGGGGGCCATCCAGTTGTTGGTGGGCCCGGCATCCGCTTCGTCCACGGAGCAGATGAAGGTGCGCTCCTCGACCCGTGCGACATCCGTCGGGTCGGTGCGGGCATAGAACGAGTTGGGCTTCTTCTCGGGGTTCAACCGGATGAGCGTGCCCGCATCGACGAGTTCGTCGGTGAGGCGACGCCATTCCTGATCGGAGCCGTCCACCCAGACGACCTGCTCAGGGGTGGTCAGTTCAGCGACCTCACGGACCCAGGCGAGAAGTTTGGGGTGGGACGTCGGGGCCTGATCGATTCCCCTGACGGTGGCCGGAGCAACCATGACACATCTCCTTGTGGTCGACGCTGACCGGTCTATGGAGTGCACGAGTCTCGGCGCCGCGATGCGTCGCCTTCGTGGAAACATGGGATTGGGCTCAGCGTAAACCGATGTACAGCCCCAGTCAGTGGGACTGGTTGTGAAGAACTGCACAAGGTGCGGCCACGCTGCGGCATCACGAGCCTTTACCCGCTTTCACGCGCAGTTTCACGCAAATCCTGCGGCCGACCTCAGGTCAGCGGCGCCTCGCCAAAGAGTCACAGGTCACTTTTCGACTTCGTGAGCGGAAGAGGAAAACAACACCGAATCGCAGCCGTCCGGTTACGCTCCGTTCGTGCCTGTCTGCACCGTCACCCCGGTGGGCCCCGATGGCCGTCGCTCCCCGATCGCGACCCCGGCAACCGGTACGCTCGCACGGTGGCCGCCACAATGACCGGGGAGCCCGGCTCCCCGCAGACCCGTACGGGTCTGGTCCACTCCCTGGTCGACCGGTTCGGTCACCTCGTACGGGAGATGAGCAAGTTCGCGACCGTGGGCGGCATCGCCTTCGTCATGGACTTCGCCCTGTTCAACTACCTGATCGGCCCGCAGAACGTCGAGCAGGTCACCGCCAAGACCATCGCCACGGTCATCGCGGCGACCTTCGCCTTCCTGGGCAACCGGTTCTGGACCTGGCGGCACCGCAAGCGCTCCAACCCGGCCCGCGAGTACGCGCTGTTCTTCTTCTTCAACGCGGTGGGCCTGGGCATCGCGGTGGGGTGCCTGGCCATCAGCAGGTACGGGCTGGGCAGCATCTGGCCGGAGATCTTCCAGACCCGCCTGGCCGACAACATCGCCAGCTTCGTCGTCGGCACCGGGCTCGGGACGCTGTTCCGTTTCTGGTCGTACCGACGGTTCGTCTTCGTCGAAGCGGGAACCCCGACCGATGCGGAAGCGAATCCGGACCGGGACGCGTGACCTGCCGCCCACCGGTCCCGTCAGAGCCTGCTGACCCGTCAAGGTCAGTCGATCCGTCCGAGCCCGCCGTACCCAGCCCACTGCCCTAAGGTGTTGCCCATGCCTCTCGTCCGTCTGCTGCCTGAGCGCTGGCAGAAGTTCATCCACGAGGCGCTCAAATTCGGCCTGGTCGGCGGCGTCAACACGGTCATCAATTACGCCGTGTTCAACGCGCTCGCACTCACCGTCTTCGTCGATGGACAGTTGAAGGCGACGGTCGTGGCCACCCTGGTGGCCACGATCACGTCATACCTGATGAATCGACACTGGACGTATCGCGATCGTCCGAAATCGGCCATGCAGCGCGAGTACGCCCTGTTCTTCCTCTTCAACGGCGTGGGCCTGCTGATCGAGCTGGGTGTGCTGGCCGCCGCCAAGTACGGGCTGGGCGTCACCAGCCTGCTGGCGCTGAACGCCGCCAAGACGGTCGGTGTGGTGCTGGCGACGCTGTTCCGCTTCTGGTCGTACCGCACCTTCGTCTTCCAGCCCGCACCGGCGGTCGAGCCCACCCAGACGTGGGCCGGGCTGCCGCGCGACGAGTGGGACACGATGGCCGAGATGGACCCGGTGGCCGAACTCGCCGAGGCCATGACGGAGCTGGAGGAGGAGGAACCACCGGCCACTCCGCCACCCGCACCGCCTCTGGCGGTGCAGCCCCGGCCCACGCCGATGGCCCGGGAGGCCGAGCTGACGGCGCTGGACAGGGAGTTGGAGGACGAGTTGGCCGCCCAGCTCCAACCGGCTCCCGCACCACGCCGGTTCCGGCGTCGCTGACCCGGACCACGACAACGCCCGCCGGCACTCGCCGACGGGCGTTTCGCATGTCCAGGCGCGGGTGAACCGGCTCAGAGGCCGCCGCCCTTGTTGTCCCGCTCGGCGAGGATCTCGCGCAGTTCGCCGTCGCCCAGCGAGTGCTTGTCGTGGAACGCCTCGACCAGCTCGTAGAGCTTCGTCTGCACCCGGTCCACCTTCGGCACGTCGGGAAGCACGGACTGTCCGCGTTCGCCGGCCGACTCGATGGTGAGCGTGCCGTAGCCGAGCAGCCGCCCGACGAACTGCTGGTTCATCGAGTGGTCGTTGACCCGACTGAGCGGGATGTCCCGCCGCTCGCGGGAGAAGACACCGTGCTGCAGCACCACCCGCTCGTTGGTGAACAGGAAGTGCGTGGTGCGCCAACCGATCCAGGGCCAGACGGTCAGCACCAGGACGGCCAGCAGCGCCAGGCCACCGATCACGGCGAGCGTGATCGAGCCGCCCCCACCGGCGGGCAGGAACAGCAGACCGGCCGCCACCGCGGCGATGGCGAGCACCAGCACCACCACCGGACGGATCATCGTCTTCCAGTGCGGATGCAGGTGCAGCACGACGTGCTCGTCTTCGGTGAGCACGTCCTCGGGGAACGCCACGGAAACCTCCTCGCAGGAACGGACGCGCAGACCGTAACCCCCCGGCGCCACCGGCTCACATCCGCCACGCGGCCGACCTCGGCGGCGCACCCCGCCGTCGATCCGGCTCGGCCGGAATCAGCGCAGGTGGAGGACGTCGGCGGCGGCCAGGGCGCGTTCCCCGGTGGCGGTGGTGACCAGAAGCCGACCGTCGAGGTCGACCCCGGTGGCGGTGCCGGTGAACTCCGTGCCGTCGGGCAGGAAGGCCCGCACCTCGCGGCCCACGGTGCCGCAGACCGCCAGGTACGCGTCCCGCAGGCCGCAGGCGGCCGCGTCCCCGTCGGCGGCCCGCCAGCGGGCGTACCAGTCGGCGACCGACCGCAGCAGGGCCCGCAGCAGCGGGTCCCGGTCGGTGGCCGCCGCACCGGCCAGTTGCAGCGAGGTGGCCAGCAGGCCGGTCGGATGCTCCGGCAGTTCGTCGGCGCGCAGCGTGACGTTCAGCCCGACACCGAGCACGATCGCGGGCGGATCGTCGAGACCGGGGCCGGGCACCGCCTCGGCGAGGATCCCGGCGCACTTGGCGTCCCCGAGCAGCAGGTCGTTGGGCCACTTGAGGGTGGCGTCGAGTTCCGCCAACAGGGTCACCGCCTCGACCAGCGCGACACCGGCGAGCAGCGGCAGCCAGCCGTACCCGGACGGTGGTGCCGGCGGCCAGGCGCGGTCCGGCACGGCCTGGCCGGGCCGCAGCAGCACACTGGTCGCGATGCCGGCGCGCGGCGGGGACTGCCAGGCGCGCCCGCGCCGCCCCCGCCCGGCGCTCTGCCGCTCGGCGACGACGACGAGACCCTCCGGCTCCCCCGTCCGGGCCGCCTCGGCGACGTCGGCGTTCGTGGAACCGGTCTCGACCTTCAGTTCCAGCCGCGTCCACGGGCCGTACGGCGCGACCAGCGCCCGGCGCAGCCGGGCCGCCGACAGCGGCGGACGATCGAGGTCGGTGTACGGCGAATCCGGCATCCGGCCAGCCTACGGGCCCCCGGTGAGGCGAACTGCACAGCGGCGGTGACCTGAACCATCGTTATATTCCCAGGGTGACTACCGAGACCGGGACCAACATCCACAGCACCGCGGGCAAGCTGGCGGACCTGGCACGACGGGTCGACGAGGCGGTGAACGCCGGGTCGGCCCGCGCGGTCGAGAAGCAGCACGCCCGAGGCAAGAAGACCGCCCGGGAGCGGATCGAGATGCTGCTCGACGAGGGCTCCTTCGTCGAGCTGGACGAGTTCGCCCGGCATCGGTCCACCAACTTCGGCCTGGACCGCTCCCGCCCGTACGGCGACGGCGTGATCACCGGCTACGGCACCGTGGACGGTCGGCAGATCTGTGTCTTCGCCCAGGACTTCACGGTCTTCGGCGGCTCCCTCGGCGAGGTCTTCGGGCAGAAGATCGTCAAGGTGATGGACCTGGCCATGAAGATCGGCTGCCCGGTCGTCGGCATCAACGACTCCGGCGGCGCCCGCATCCAGGAGGGGGTGGTGTCGCTCGGCCTCTACGGCGAGATCTTCTTCCGCAACGTACGCGCCAGCGGCGTCATCCCGCAGATCTCGCTCATCATGGGCCCGTGCGCCGGTGGGGCGGTCTACTCCCCGGCGGTCACCGACTTCACCGTGATGGTCGACCAGACCTCGCACATGTTCATCACCGGCCCGGACGTGATCAAGACGGTCACCGGCGAGGACGTGGGCATGGAGGACCTCGGCGGGGCCCGCACCCACAACACCCGCAGCGGCAACGCGCACTACCTCGCCTCCGACGAGGCCGACGCGGTCGACTACGTCAAGGCGCTCCTGTCCCACCTGCCCGCCAACAACCTGGACGAGCCGCCGGTCTTCGACTCCCCGGCGGAGCTGTCCGTCACCGACGCCGACCGGGAACTGGACACGCTCGTCCCGGACTCGGCCAACCAGCCGTACGACATGCACCGGGTGCTCGAACACGTCCTCGACGACGGGGAGTTCCTGGAGGTCCAGCCGCTCTACGCGCAGAACATGGTGGTCGGCTTCGGTCGGGTCGAGGGACTTCCGGTGGGTGTGGTCGCCAACCAGCCGATGCACTTCGCCGGCACGCTGGACATCGCGGCCAGCGAGAAGGCGGCCCGGTTCGTGCGTACCTGCGACGCCTTCAACATCCCGGTGCTGACCTTCGTGGACGTACCCGGGTTCCTGCCCGGCACCGGTCAGGAGTGGGACGGCATCATTCGTCGGGGCGCGAAGCTCATCTACGCGTACGCCGAGGCCACCGTGCCGAAGGTCACCGTGATCACCCGCAAGGCGTACGGCGGGGCGTACGACGTGATGGGTTCCAAGCACCTGGGGGCGGACCTCAACTTCGCCTGGCCGACCGCGCAGATCGCGGTGATGGGCGCCCAGGGCGCGGTGAACATCCTCTACCGGCAGGAGCTGGCCGCCGCCGAGGACCCGGCCGCGGTCCGGGCCGAGAAGATCGCCGAGTACGAGGACACCCTGGCCAATCCGTACGTGGCGGCCGAGCGCGGGTACGTCGACGCGGTGATCCCGCCGCACGAGACGCGGGTCCAGATCGTCCGCGCCCTGCGGGTGCTGCGCACCAAGCGCGAGACGCTGCCGCCCAAGAAGCACGGCAACATTCCGCTCTAGGGGTTGGGTGTAAGGAGGGGTCCCCTGCTAACGCCTGGTGCATAGCAGGGGACCCCTCCTAACAGCCGCAG
>NZ_JBSFSO010000027.1:0-93709 GCF_053589795.1 Micromonospora sp. NPDC003241
CGGTGCCGCCCCGGAGGGCGTCCGGGTGGCACCGGGCGAACGCGGCGCCGCACCGACCATCACCGCCGCATGTGCCCCGGCCGGTGGGCCGGGGGCGGACGACGGGCGCTACTTGCTGACGCCGGCGGTGAGGCCGGACTGCACCTGGCGCTGGAAGACGATATACACGATCAACACCGGCAGCATCGCCATCGTCACCCCGGCGAACAGGCCGGACCAGTCGGAGCGGTAGCCCTGGTTGACCGAGAGCTCGATCAGGCCCTGGGAGATGACCTGGTTCTTCGGCTCACCGGCCACCGACTGCATGAGCAGGGTCGGCAGGTACCACTGGTTCCACTGGCCGAGCACGTTGAAGATGCCGATGCTGATCAGGCCGGGCTTGGCCATCGGCAGCATCACGCTGAAGAACAGCCGGCTGTGCGAGGCCCCGTCGACCATGCCCGCCTCCGCGATCGCGTTGGGCAGCGTCCGGAAGAACGAGTGCATGAAGAAGACGGTGAACGCCAGCGACCACGCCACGTAGACCAGGATCAGCATCAGGTGCTTGTTCGGGCCGAGGAACGGCAGCACCACACCGGTGTTGTAGACGCCCTTGAACAGCGGCACCGCGGCGAGGTAGATCGGCAGGGTCAGGCCGGACAGGAACATGTAGTAGATCAGCCGGTTGCCGGGGAACTCGTAGCGGGCGAGCACGTAGGCGGCCATCGAGCCGAGCAGCATGGTGAGGAAGACGCTGCCGGTCAACACCAGCACGGTGTTGAGGAAGAACTCGCCGATGTGGCCCTCGGTCCAGGCCCGGGCGAAGTTGTCCCACTGCAACTGCTCGGGGATGAGCGACAGCGGCTTGCGGATCACCTCCGAGTCGGTCTTGAGCGCCGACATCACCACCCACAGCAGCGGGTAGACCACCATGATCGCCCAGACGGCGAGGAACAGGTGCGAGAAGCCGTTGAAGAACCGTGCCCCGGCACGACCGCCACCGACGGCGGCGCGTTCGGCCGGCGTACGCCCCGGCGGCGGGGCCTGGTCGGGCCCGGCCTGGCCACCCGGGGTGTGGGTCACCGTGCTCATCGTCCAGGTCTCCTCAGTACTCGATCCGCTCACGACGGGTGATCCGGAGCTGGAGCGCGGCCAGCAGGATCGTGAAGATCGCCAGCGCCACGCCCATCGCGCAGGCGTAGCCGAACTGGCCCTTCTGGAAGGCGGTGAAGTTCAGCACCGACGCGAAGATCTCGCTGGCGTGGTTGGGCCCGCCCTGGCTGGGGGTCATCACGAAGACCAGGGCGTACATGTCCAGGGCGATGAAGCCCAGGTAGACCCAGGCCACCGAGACGGTGTCCCGCAGCAGCGGCAGGGTGATCCGGAAGAAGGTGTGGAAGCGTCCCGCGCCGTCGAGGATGGCCGCCTCGTAGACGTCCTTCGGGATCGACTGCATGGCCGCCGAGAACAGCACCATGTAGAAACCGGCGCCGCTCCAGACCGCGATCAGCAACAGCCACCACAACACCGCCGGTACGCCGAGGAAGGGCTCCGGGTCGTACATGAAGGTGATCGGGTCTTCCTCGCTGACCAGCCCGATCTTCATCAGGAGGCCGTTGATCAGGCCCTGGCTGTCGGCGCGGTAGATCTGCTGCCACATCACCGCGATGACGACCAGGGAGAGCACCTGGGGGAAGAAGAAGATCACTTTGTAGAACCCGGAGCCGAAGACGCCCCGGATGCCGGCCTTGTCCTCGCGTCCGCCCACGTTGAGCAGGAACGCGAGGAACAGGGCCAGCGCGATGGTGAACAGCGGCACGGTGATCAGGAAGAAGACGTTGTGCCAGAACGCCTTCCTGATCAGCTCGTCGGAGAACAGCCGGATGTAGTTGTCCAGCCCGACGAACTGCTGCCTGTCGGAGTAGCCTCCCCAGTCGGTCAGCGAGTACCCGGCAGCCTGCAGGAATGGCCACACCACGTAGAAGACGTAGAGGCCGACCGGCAGTGCCAGGAAACCCGTGACGAAACGGCCAACACCGTGCCGCATGTCTCTCACTTCCTCGTTCGGTTGGGTCCGGCGGGTGTCACGCGTCGCGGGTCTGCTTGGTGATGGACGAGTCCTTGGCGACCTTGTCGGCGGCGGCCTGCATCTTGTCGACGAACTGCGCGGCGGTGAGCCGGCCGGCCATCAGCTCCTGGGAGAGGTTCTGGCTCTCCTTGTCCAGGTCCGCGTAGAAGTTCCAGAACTTGATCGAGACCAGGTCCTTCGGCGCGTTCTTCATCAGTTCGTTGGCGCTGGCCAGCGCCGAGTCCTGGACGTTGTCGCCGGAGCCGGCGGTGGAGGCGAGCGACTTGGTCAGCTCGGCGAACTTCGCCGAACCGGCCTTGGAGAGCACCGCCCGCAGGAACTCCTTGGCAGCCGCCTTGTTCGGGGCCTTGCTCGGCACCACGATGCCCTCGCCCGCACCGGCGTAGACGTCGTTGGGCGCCTTGTCGGTGGCGCCCAGGCCCCAGTAGTCGGAGATCTTCATCTCGAAGCCCGGCGGGATGGTCGCCGCCATCTCGTTCTTGAGCCAGGTGCCGACCTGGATGAAGGCCGCCTTGCCGTCGAGCCAGGCCTGCTGCGACTGGGTGTGGTCGAGCTTGCCCGGGAGCACCAGCTTGTCCTTGACCAGCTTCTCCCACACCTCCAGGGCCGGCAGGATGCCGTCGGCGCGCCAGGCGTTCTCCTTGAGGTTGTCGATGTCGATGACCGCCTGCTTGCCGGCCGACTTCCAGACCGTGGCCATCAGGGCCCAACGCGGGTAGTAGCCGTGCACGGCGTCGTAGACGTACGGCGACAAGCCCTTGGCCTTGATCTTGGGGGCGAGGGCGAAGAACTCGTCGAAGGTCTTCGGCGGTGCCCAGCCCTCCCGGTCGAACAGAGCCGAGTTGTACCAGTTGCCCCAGACCGTGTAGGCGATGTTCACCACGTAGAACTTGCCCTGGAAGGTGCCGTCGGCGACGGTGCCGGGCAGCAGGGTGTCGGCGACGGTGCCCCCACCCTCCCAGGCCGGGGCGGCGAGCAGGTCGTCCAGCGGCTCGATGGCGCCCTCGTTGACCAGGGTGCTGATGTCCATCATGTCCGCGCCCGAGTTCATCACGACGTCGCTGGGCTGCGTCGCCATCTTGGGCTGCTCTTCGGTCTTGATCTTCTGGGTGGAGCTCATGTTGACGGTGATGTTCGGGTGCTTGGCGTTGAAGATCGCCTGGTCTTCCTTCGCCCAGGCGTCACCCAGCCCACCGTTGAAGATGACCACCTTCACGGCGCTGTCGGCCTGCACGCCGAAGGGGTTGTCGGTGCTCTTCTCCCCGGCGTTGTCGGTGTTCTCGCTGGGCGTGCTGCCCGCGCAGGCGCTGAGCAGACCCGCGGCCGGGGTCACCAGGAGGCCCGCGGCGGCCGCGCGGCGCAGCAGGGTCCGGCGGTTCAGATCGGGGGAAACGGTCATCTCTGACTCTCCTTGTGGTGTCGGGTCAGGCGGTACGCCGGAGACGTCCGGCGTACCGCGACTCGAGGGCGAGGTTGTGCTCGTCCCCACCGGGGACGTTGGCGGAGAGGTAGATAGGGGGTGCCTCTCCGGCCTGGTGGAACCGTCGTACGACCTCTGCGGTCAGCAGCTGCGCCAGCAGCGCCGAGGTGACCGAGGAGACCGCACAGACCGCGCCGCCGCCCTCGAGCGGCAGCAGTGCGTCGCCGTACGGCGCGCCGTTGTCCAGCACGACGTCGGCGAGATCGACGAGCCGCCGGCCGGACGGGTGGCGCGGGGCGACCCGTCCGGTGTGCTCGACCGAGGTGACCGCGATCAACGGGTGACCGCGACCGGTGACCAACAGGGCCAGTTCGACCACCGAGCCGTTGATGCCGGACTGGGACGCCACCACGAACACGTCCTGCGGCTGCGGCGCGGCGATCTCGTAGAGCTGGTGGGCGATGGCCGGGTCGCGCTCCAGCTTCGGGTCGGCGAGCACGTCACGCGGGGCGTCGCCGTGCAGCACCAGGTCGTGCAGGGTGATCCGGTTGGTGGGCACCAGCCCGCCGGCCCGGGCCACCAACTCGGCGGCGAACGCCTCGGAGTGCCCGGCGCCGAACGCCTGGAGCACCCCGCCGTCGCGCAGGCTGGCGGCGATCAGGTCGGCGGCGCGGCCGAGCGGCTCGTGCCCCCCGTCGACGAGACGGTCGAGGACGGGGCGGACGGCGTCCGCGTACCCCTGGGCGCTGATCATGCGCTGGCTCCCCTCGCGGCCTTGTGTCCGTCGACGGCCTGGGCGGTACGCCGGAAGGCCGCGTGTGCGCGGTCGTGGGTGCGCTGGGCGACCGCGATGTAGAGCAGGTCGAGGACGACCAGTTGCGGATGCCGGGCCGACAGCGCGTCCGGGCGGAACGTGGTGGCGTGACTGGCGGTCAGCAGCACGATGTCGGCCAGTTCGGCCAGCGGCGAGCGACGGAACCCGGTCAGCGCGATCGTGGTCGCGCCCCGGCTGCCGCCCTCGGCCACCATCTCGATGGCCTCCCGGGTCTGGCCGCTGTGCGAGATGCCCAGCGCGACGTCGCCCGGGCGCAGCAGTGCGGCGGAGGCGAGCCCGGAGTGCACGTCGTTCCACGCCCAGGCGGCCACCCCGATGCGGTGCAGGCTGAACTGCATCTCCTCGCCGACCAGGGCACTGCCGCTGGCGCCGAAGATGTTGACCCGGCTGGCCCCGGCGATGGCGTTCGCGGCCCGTTCCACCTCGTCGAGGTCGAGCAGCGCGGCGGTGTCGTGCATGGCCCGGGTGTCGGCCGCCATGATCTGTTCCAGGACCCGGTCCAGCGGGTCGCTGGGCTGGATCTCGCGTCCGATGTCGACGGTCCACCCGGCCGACCGGGCCCGGCCGGTCTCGGCCGCGATGCCCAGCCGCAGGTCGGCGTAGCCGTCGAAGCCCATCGCCCGGCAGAACCGGGTGACCGTGGCCGGTGAGGTGCCGCTGCGCTCGGCCAACTCGACGATGGTGGCCCGCGCCGCCGCCTCCGGGTCGCTGAGGACGTGCTCGGCGACCCGGCGCAGCGCGCCGGTCAGCTCGTCGGACCCGCTGCGCACCCGAGCGAGTATCCCGCCCGAGGCGACGCCGAGGGCGCTCCGCCGGTCAACCCGGTCGGCGTCGGCCACCGCGGTGCCCGCGGAGGTGTCCGCCTCGTGATCAACCATGGGACGCCTTTCGGAAAAGACTGTTAACTGATAGTGGTAAAAGTTCTTACTGAAGCCACCTCCGTGTCAAGACCGTGGGCGAAGTTTTCAAACTGTTACCTGGCGCACCGTCCGGGGCCCGATCCCCGTCTTGCTCTGGAGAGGCGCCGCGACCAGCATGAACGCAGATCGATCAAGGAGGTGGGCGCCGATGTCCGACACCGTCGTGATCGGCCTCGATATCGGCGGCACGTCCACCCGGGCACTCGTCGTGACCCTCGACGGCGCCCGCCTCGGCACCGGTCGAGCCGGCGGCGGCAACCCCACGAGCCACGGCGCCACCCGTGCCGCCGGGGAACTCCTGACCGCCCTCCGCGCGGCACTCGCCGGCATCGACCCGACCCGGGTACGCGCCGGCGCCATCGGGCTCGCCGGAGCGGGCCGCCTCCGGGCCGACCCGACCGGACTCGCCGCCTTCGCCGACGCCTGGCGGGCCGCCGGGCTCCACTGCCCGTACGCGGTGCACGGCGACGCCCTCATCGCGTACGCCTCGGGCACCGCCGCACCCCGGGGCACCGTTCTCGTCGCCGGCACCGGCGCCATCGCCGCCGAGGTCCGCGACCTGCGCCTGGACCGCGTCGCCGACGGGCACGGCTGGCTGCTCGGCGACGCCGGTTCCGGCTTCTGGCTCGGCCGAGCGGCGGTACGCCGGCTGCTCACCGCTTTGGACAGCGGCACCGACCCGGGCGACCTCGGCCGACGGGTGCTCACCGAACTGACCGGCTCCGCCGAGATCGCACCCCGCCCCCGGGACACCGTCGACGCGCTCGTGCAGGTCGTCACCCGCCGCCCACCGGTGGAGCTGTCCCGACTCGCCCCGCTGGTGCTCGACGCCGCCGCCTCCGGCGAGCCCACCGGGGTCGCGCTGCTGGACGCGGCCGGCACTCACCTCGCCGACACGGTCAGCCGGGTCCGACCGGCCGACGACACCGGCGTCCTGGTGCTCGGCGGCGGACTGCTGACCGGCGACACCCCGTTGGCCGCCGCCGTCCACGCCGAGGCCCGGCGACGCTGGCCGCACGCCCCGGTCCGACCGGCCGGGGACGGCGCCGCCGCAGCCGCCTGGCTGGCCGCCCGCGAACTGCCCGAGGTGACCGACCCGACCGCCCTGCACGCCCGCCTGGTCCCCCCACCCACCTGACCCACCCGCCCCCGACCACCTCGGCCAACGGCCACGCCACGACGCTCGCATGTGCACTCGCACTCGCGGCAACACTTCAGGACATCGACCGATGACATTGCCGAATGTGGCAGTCGAGCACTCCCGAAAGCAGCCGGTCCACCTTCCTCAACCGCCTTTGCTCTGCGTCAACCCGCGCAACGGAATCAGCGCGGATTTGTTGCGTCGGTTGACGCAGAGCAAAGGGCTGGGAGGACCCCATGCGCGGCGGGCCGTCGGGTGCCGTCCTCGGTTCCACGCGTCGGGGCGGACTACCGCGGCTGCGGCGGAGCGCCGACGAGCCGCGCGATCAGGCCGTCACCGATCCGGGTGACCGGCGGTCGGTGGTTGCGTCCTGTCGCGTACACCGAGGACCTCGTTGACGAAGTCGTCCTTGTTGCGGGCGTAGGCCGCGAGGTCAGCGCCGTGAGCCTGCGCGAGATCGCGCTTGAGTCGCTCGTACCGGGACCGGTAGTCCGCGCGTCCCCGCAGCGCATCGCGGAACGCGATCCGTCGCCGCCACAGCAGCGAGGTCGGTTCGGTGAGGTGGAGCTGATGAGTGCGCTCCCACCAGTTGTCGGTCGCCGGCTTGAAGAAATAGTGCGCTTCCTCCGGGCGGTGCACACCATTGCGGTAGCCGAGTGCGGTCACCACTTCGATGGCGGCAACCGCCTCTGAGAGGCTGCGGACCGGCGCCAACATGTCGATGATCGGTTTCGCCGCCAGGCCGGCAATCGACGTCGAGCCGATGTGCTCGACCGGCGCCACCAGCCACCGCTTCAGAACGGTTTCGAGGGCGACCCGCTCCTGCCCGAACAGCACCGCCCAGTGCGGGTCGTACGGGCTGAGGGTGACCGGAGTGCCGTCCACGGATCTCATCGTCCCATTCTCGGCGGCTCCGCCCGGACGGCGGTCAGCCGCCCCGGACAGCGGTCAGCCGCCCGTGGCGCGTCCCGGGCGCATACCCTCGGACCATGCGCCGCCTGGCCCGACTCGCCGCACGGACGCCGGCAGACCGCGAGCGCTACCTCGACCTGCTGCGGGCCTTGGCGATCATCATGGTCGTCCTCGGACACTGGGCGGTCGCGACGATCGGCTACGACGAGCACGGGCAGCCCGACGGCCATTCCGCCCTGCCCGCGATCCCGTGGGCCTATCCGCTGACCTGGGCGGTCCAGGTGATGCCGGTGTTCTTCCTGGTCGGCGGCTACGCCAACGCCGCCTCGCTGACCGCACACCGCAGCCGTGGCGGCGACGCGGCCGGATGGCTGCTCGGGCGCAGCGCCCGCCTGCTGCGTCCGACCAGCGCGTTGGTGCTGGTGTTGGCCGGGAGCGCGCTGGCGGCCCGGCTGGTCGGGGTCGAGCCGAGCATGGTCCGCACCGTCGTCTGGTTCGCCACGATCCCGCTGTGGTTCCTCGCCGCCTATCTCGTGGTGGTGCCGCTGACCCCGCTCATGTACGCGCTGCACCGCTGTTTCGGACTGGCTGTACCGGTCGCGTTGGCGCTGCTCGTGGCCGCCGGGGACGTCGGGCGGGCGATCGGCTACGAGACGGCGGCCCTGCCCAACTACCTGCTCGGCTGGTTGGCCGTGCACCAGGTCGGCTTCGCCTGGTACGACGCCCGCCGGGGGCACTGCGACCCGACCGGTGCGGTCCGGTGGACCCGCTGCCTGCCGATGTCCCGCCGTGCCGCCCTGGTCCTGGCCGTCGCCGGTCTGGGCGTCGCGGTGCTGCTCACCAGCGTGGGCCCGTACCCGGTCAGCATGATCAACCTGCCGGGACAGCGACTGGACAACGCGGCCCCGCCGAGCGTGGCGTTGCTGGCCGTGGCCACGGCCCAGCTCGGGCTGATCCTGCTGCTGCGCGAGCGGGCCGAACGGTGGCTGCACCGCAGCCGACCCTGGCAGATCGTGATCGCCGTCAACTCGGTCGTGCTCACCGTCTTCCTGTGGCACCTGAGCGCGGTGATCCTGCTGGTCGGCGCGCTGGACCGGCTGGGTGTCCTGCCCACCCCGCCGGCCGGGTCGGCGGCCTGGCTGGCCTGGCGGCTGCCCTGGGTACTGCTGCTCACCGTGGTGCTCGCCGCGCTGGTCGCGGTCTTCGGCCCGATCGAGGCCCGCACCGGCCGATCCACCGCGAGCCGCCGGGACGGGCCCGCCGCCCCGGAGCGACCCGACGCCGCCCGCCCGCCGGACAACGGGCGGCCGACCCGCCGGTGGGCGGCCGTGCGGGGCGTGCTGGCCGTCGCCGGTTTCGCCGCCGTCGGGTACGCCCTGGTGGCCAACAGCGCCACCGCCAAGACCGCGCCCGAGCCGCTCGGGCTGCCGGCCGCCGCCCTGGTCGCCTACCTGGCCGGCGCGGGTGTCCTGCGCCTGCTCAGGTCTGGGTGGGGAAGCCGAGGTTGACCCCGCCGTGGCGGGGGTCCAGCCACCTGCTGGTGACCACCTTGCCCCGGGTGAAGAACGCCACCCCGTCGGCGCCGTGCGCGTGCAGGTCACCGAAGAGGGACGCCTTCCAGCCGCCGAACGAGTAGTACGCCATCGGCACCGGGATCGGCACGTTGACACCGACCATGCCCGCCTCCACCTCGTGCTGGTAGCGGCGGGCCGCACCGCCGTCGTTGGTGAAGATCGCCGTGCCGTTGCCGTACGGGCTGGCGTTGACCAGGGCCACCGCCTCGTCGTACGAGCCCACGCGCAACACCGAGAGCACCGGACCGAAGATCTCGTCGGTGTAGATCGACATGTCCGGGGTGACCCGGTCGAACAGCGTCGGACCCAGCCAGAAGCCGTCCGGGTCACCGTCGGGCGTCACGTCCCGGCCGTCCACCACCGCCACCGCGCCGGCCGCCACCCCCGCCTCGACGTAGGACCGGACCCGGTCCGCGTGCGCCGCGGTGACCAGCGGACCCATGTCGCAGCCACGCCGCCCGTCACCGGTGCGCAGCCCGGCCATCCGCTCCGCGATCCGGGCCACCAGGTCGTCGGCGACCGGCTCCACCGCGACCAGCGCCGAGATCGCCATGCACCGCTCCCCCGCCGACCCGAACCCGGCGTTGACCGCCGCATCGGCGGCCAGGTCCAGATCCCCGTCGGGCAGCACCACCATGTGGTTCTTCGCACCGCCGAGCGCCTGCACCCGCTTACCGGCCGTGGTGCCGCGCTGGTAGACGTGCCGGGCCACCGGGGTGGAACCGACGAAGGACACCGCCCTGACCGTCGGGTGGTCCAGCAGCGCGTCGACGGCCTCGGCGTCGCCGTTGACCACGTTCAGCACCCCGTCGGGCAGGCCCGCCTCGGCGAACCACTCCGCCAGCAGCAGCGCCGCACTCGGGTCCTTCTCGCTCGGCTTGAGCACCACGGCGTTACCGGCGGCGACCGCCACCGGCACGAACCACAGCGGCACCATCACCGGGAAGTTGAACGGGCTGATCACCGCGACCACCCCGAGCGGCTGCCGCAGACTGTACGAGTCGACCTCGGTGGAGACGTTCTCGCTGAAACCGCCGCGCAGCGCCGACGGGATGCCGCAGGCGTACTCGATGACCTCCAGACCGCGCTGCACCTCCCCGGCGGCGTCGGCGAGCACCTTGCCGTGCTCGGCGGTGATCACGTCGGCGAGCCGGTCCCGGCGGGCGTTGACCAGCTCCCGGAAGGCGAACAGCACCGCCGTCCGCTTCGCCAACGACGCGTCGCGCCAGGTCCGCGCGGCGCGCTCGGCCGCCTCGACCGCGACCGCCACGTCCGCGACGGAGGCCAGCTCCACCTCTGCGGTACGCCGACCGGTGGCCGGGTCGAAGACGTCCCCGCGCCGGGGCGAGGCGCCACCCACCCGCTTGCCGTCCACGAAGTGCCCGATCAGGTTCAGGGCACCGCCTTCCGTTCGCGACTGCGGGGCTCGCAGAACCGGCTCACTCCTCGCGCTCACTGGTCAACCTCCCCGCTGCTGGCGGCCCGGATCGCCTCGACCAGGACGGCCAGCCCCTCGCGGGCCTCCTCCTCGGTGAGCGTCAGCGGCGGCCCCATCCGCAGCACGTTGCCGTAGAGGCCGCCCTTGCCGACGAGCAGCCCACCCTGTCGGCACGCCTCGAACACCCGCCCGGTCAGCGCCGGGTCCGGCTCGCCGGTGCCCGGCCGGACGAACTCCACGGCGAGCATCAGGCCCTTGCCGCGTACCTCGGCGACCTGGTCGAGACCGGCCACCTCGGCGCGCAGGCCGTCAGCGATGATCGCGCCGACCCGGGCGGCGTTGGCCTGCAGGTCGTGGTCGAGCAGGTAGTCCAGGACGGCGTTGCCGGCGGCGGTGCTGAGCGGGTTGCCGCCGAAGGTGGAGAAGCTGATCGCCGGGACCGCCTCCAGCACCTCGGCCCGACCGACCACCCCGGCGAGGGCGAACCCGTTGCCGACGCCCTTGGCGAAGGTGAGCAGGTCGGGGGTGACGCCGTGGGCCTGGTAGCCCCAGAAGTGCTCGCCGGTCCGCCCCCAACCGGTCTGCACCTCGTCGGAGATGAGCAGGATGCCGTGTTCGTCGAGGACCTTCTTCCAGCCGGCGAAGAGGCCGTCCGGCCCGTGCACGAACCCGCCGACGCCCTGGATCGGCTCGGCGATCAGACAGGCCACGTCGCCGGAGGTCTGGGTGGCGAGCACCTCACGCAGGTCCTCCACCGCCGCGTCGACCCGGTCGCCCTCGGGCAGCCGGGCCAGCAGGCCGCGCAGCCGCTCACCGGAGTGCAGCCAGGCCACCTGGAGTGGGTTGAGCGCGCTGGCCGACCAGCCCCGGTTGCCGGTGGCGCCCATCGTCGCGTACGTGCGGCCGTGGTAGCTGTTGCGGACCGCGAGGATCTGGTGCGAGCGGCGGTGGTTGGTGGCCATCAGCAGCGCCGCCTCGTTGGCCTCGCTGCCGGAGTTGGTGAAGAAGACCCGGGCGTCCGGGATCCCGGAGAGCCGGGCGATCTTCTCGGCCAACTCCACCTGCTGCCGGATCAGATAGAGCGCCGAGGTGTGCACGATGCCGGTGGCCAACTGCCGCTGCACCGCCTCCCGGATCTCGGCGATGTCGTAGCCGATCATGTTGGTCAGCACCCCGCCGAAGAAGTCCAGGTAGGTACGCCCCTGCGCGTCGGTGACCCGGCGCCCTTCACCGGAGACGATTTCGAGCGGCTCGGCGTAGTAGAGCGGCATCCAGGACGGCAGCACGGCCCGGTGCCGGGCCAGCAGATCGTCGGTCATCGTCGCACCCTTCGGTTCGCGGTCACCGCGACGGTGTCACCACCGTCACCGCCCGGACAAGAGCCAACGTGTCGCCCACTGGTCGGCAGCCGTTGACAGAACGTCAACGTTTTCCGTCGTCGGCAACGGATTCGACCACGTTTCCGGTGGCGGCCCTGGGCCTCGGCTTGCGTTTTCCGTCAGCTCTCCGCCGGTACGCCGGGGCGTGCAGGGCCACCGCCACCAGGGCGAAGCCCACCCACCCGGCGGCGATGGCGACCGCCCCGGAGACGTCCTGTCCCAGGTGGACACCGGTCAGGAAACCGAGCAGGGCGAGGCTGTTGCGCAGGAAGTGCCGGCAGAACGCGGGCAGGTCCCGCCGGACCTCCACCGCCACCAGCACCCCGGCGTACGGGAAGGTCACCACCAGCCCGCGCAGCAGTTGGCCGAGCAGCCCGGTCAGTACCGCACCGGCGAGGATCAGCAGCAGGCGTCGCACCGCCGACAGCCGGCCCGGCGGCCGTACCGCGCCGACGGGCTGAGTGTCCGACGTCGGTGCGAGCCGCGCGGCCGGGGCGTGCCCGGTGGTCGAGGTGTGCCGGATGGCCAGGGTGTGCCGCGCGGTGCGGCGGCGCAGGATCGTCACGGCCAGCAGCCACAACGCCAGGACGACGGCCAGCGTGGGAAGGAACGGCAGGACGAACGGCCGTACCGCCGCCGCGAGCGCCAGGTAGGCCACGACGCCGGCCGCGTCGGCCAGCAGGATCGGCCAGCGCAGCCGGTGGTGGGCCGCCGCCACGACGCCGAAGAACACGGTGAGCCCGACCACCCCGACCACCTGCGCCCCGTCGACGCGGTGGTCGGTGGCCAGCAGCGCCGCCGTCATCGGCACCGGCAGGGCCGCGACGAACGCCCGCCAGTGCAGCGGGCGGATCAGGCTCACCGCCCAGACCACCGCCGTGACCAGCAGTACGCCCTGTGCGGTCACCGGCGGGGCCGGGTCAGCCGTCGAAGTTCGCCAGCGCGGCGCACGCGGCGAAGGTGTCCCCGGCCCGGGCCACGTCGTCCGGGTGCACCGAGTACCGGTTCTCGGTGATCACCCCGTGGGCGCTCATGCCCGCCGTCCAGCACGCCGTGCCGTCCCAGCGGATCAGGTTGACGTGCAGGTCGGCGGGGACCGCGACGGTGGCCAGGAGCCCCACCCGGACCCCGGCGCGGCGCTGCGCCGCCACCAGCTCGACCACCTCGTCGGTGAGTTCGGTGTAGGTGAAGATCCGGGTGATCCGCACCCCACGGGCCAGCGCGGCCTGGTTCTCCGTCCAGTACTGCCGGCCGATGTCGCTGCGCCACCAGGCGAGCCGGGGCAACACGTTGGTCAGCGCCTGCACCTCCCGGACGCAGTCCCGGGTGGCCGCCAGCATGTCCTGGTAGTCGGTGCCGGGACGCACGATGCGACCCTGCCGCAACTGGGCCAGGTCGGCCTGGAAACGCGCGAACCGACGTTGTGTCTCCTCGGCCACCCCGCTCCCGGGATGACGGTCGATCGCCTCCCGCACGGCGGCGACCACCTCGGGGGTGGCCTGCACCAGCCACGGCGGACCGACCAGCAGCGTCCGCAGCTGGAACCGCCGCTCGGCGCGGGCCAGCGAGTCCACCAGCAGCGAGATGGTGATGCCCATCAGACCGGCCAGCAGCGATTCCACCCCGCTGGCCGCACCGGTCAGGTCCAACGTCACGGAGAGCGTGACCGACAACGCGATGCCGATCAGGGCGATCGGATCGGCGTGCGCCATCAGCCGGGCGATGCCGACCGGTGCACCGGACCCGCCGTGCTGTACCCGGCGCAGTGGTGATGCCATCGACCACCTCCCGTCACGGAATGTGGTCAGAGTACGACCTACCGGCAACGGGGCGGTCGCGTCGACCCGCCGACCCTGCCCACGTCACACCGCCCCTGCGGGCCGCTCGACCGTCGCGCCGGGCCGTCGGCCGGTACGATCCGATCCGTGCCCGAGCGTCCCGTCCCACCGCCCGTGGCCGCGTCACCCCCTGCCGCCGGACCGGCCGGACCACCGCCACCCACCGACACACCCGATCCCGTCCCGCTGCCGTGCAGCGACCCCGCCGACCCGGCCGCCGCGATCACCGACGGCATCAGCCGCTGGATCGACAGCCCGCCGATACGGGACCTGGTGACCTGCTTCGGCGGCCGATGGCCCGCCGGCGACCTCGGTGCCGTACTCGCCGCGCTCGACGAGTTCTCCGCCGCGCACTGGGACTTCCGGGCGGGCCGGGAGCGACCCGAGGCCCGGGAACCCGACCTCGACGCAAACCGCCGCACCCGGGTCCTCGCCGCCGCGGACACGCTCGGTCTGGTCCGGCCCCGGCCACCGGCCCGCACCCGGTACGCACACCTGGTGGTGCTGGGCGGCCTGGCCCACGCCTGCCTGCGCCGGGTGACCTACGCCGCCCATCTGCTGCGCGAGCGGGTCGACGTCACCGGCGAGGTGGCCGTGTTGGGCAGCTTCCGGCCGCTGTCCGAGATGGAACGCCGCACCCTCGCCGACGCCGACGTGGCCGGCGCAGACACCGAGGTCGACGTGCTCGACGCGGCGGTCCGGCGCACGTTCGGGCTGCGCGAACCGGACGCCACCGACGGCGTGGACGCCGGACATCCGCACCACTCCTGGTCGTCGCGGACCTACCAGCCGGCCGGGCTGCCGCCGGTGCGGGTGCTGGCCGCCCCGTCGAGCGAGCCGCAACGACGACGCGCGCACACCGCCGACACCCAGCGGTTCTGGGCCGAGCACGCCCGACTCTCCCCCGGCGAGCCGGTCCTGCTGGTCACCGCACCGATCTACGTGCCGTTCCAGCACTGCGACGCGTTGCGCACCCTGGCGGTGCCGTACGGCTGCGAGATCGACACCGTCGGAGTGGACCCCGCCCGGCCCGACCTGACCCGCCTGCCCGAGCCCACCCTCACCCCCGGCCGGTACCTCCAGGAGATCCGCTCGGCCATCCGCTCGATGCGGACCCTGCACACCACGCTGACCGAGGTCGGTCAGCCCGACGGCCGGACCCGCTGACGGTCAGGCCGGGGCGGTGGCGCGGACCGCCTCGGCGAAGACCTCCGAGCGGTGCTCGAAGTTGCGGAACCGGCCGTAGCTGGGCGCTGCCGGAGAGAGCAGGACCACGCCACCGGCCGGCGTGACCTGCCGGGCCAACTGGACCGCGTCGGCCAGGTCCTCGACCAGCTCGGTACGCACCTTCGGCAGCCCGTCCAGCGCCTCGACGATGCGCGCTCCGCTGTCCGGGATGCCGATCACGGTCAGCTCCCGCTCGGCCAGGTGCTCGCGCAGCGGGGTGTAGTCCACGCCCCGGTCGGTACCGCCGACGATCACGGTCAACGGCCGCCCGTCGTACGCGTCGATGGCGTGCATGGCCGCGTACGGGCTGGTCGCCAGCGTGTCGTCGACGAAGGTCAGACCGGACGGGTCGACGATCTCGGTCAACCGGTGGGCCAGCCCCTGGAAGCCCGCGACCGCCACGGCCAGGGTGTCCTTGCGCTCGACCAGGTCCACGCCGAGGGCGTCGAGCACGGCCAGCGCCACGCAGAGATTGCCCTCGTTGTGCCGACCGACCAACGGCAGCACCGCCCGGGGGAACAACGGCTGGTCGACCCGGTGGAACCAGGGCGTGCCGTCCGGGCCGGCGGCCACGTTCACCGACTCCGCAGTGCCGGCGCGTACCGCCGCACGGTCGCCCAACTCGACAAGCAGCCGGGGGTCGCCACCGTTGACGACCAAGGTGTTCGGCCCGTACGCCAGCAGGTTGAGCTTGTCCCGGTAGTACTCCCGCTCGCCACCGTGCGCGTCGAGGTGCTCGGGGAACAGGGCGGTGACCACCGCGACCCGGGGCGAGTCGGTCAGGTCGCTGCACTGGTAGCTGGACAGCTCCAGCACGTACAGCTCGGCGTCGGGCAGGTCCAGCGTCGGTACGCCGATGTTGCCGCCGAAGACGTTCGGCAGGTCCACCGCGGTCAGCAGGTGGTGGATCAGGCTCGACGTGGTGCTCTTGCCCTTGCTGCCGGTCACCCCGACGGTGCGCGAGCCGTGGTCGGCCATCCAGAGCGAGGTGCCCTGGGTGACGGTGGCACCCTGGCGGCGCAGCTCCACCAGCCACGGGTGGGTCTGCGGCACCCCCGGCGACCGGACCACCACGTCGGCGGCGGCCAACCGGGCGAAGCCCTCCTCGCCGGTGACCAGCGGGGCCGCCTCCGCCAGCGGCCCTTCCCAGGGCAGCGAGAGGAAGTTGGCGCTGTCGTCGACGGCGACCAGGTCGGCCGGGCCGTGGGCGGCGATCGCGATCACCGCGGCCCGGCCCTCCCGACCCGCCCCCCAGACGGCGACGGTACGTCCGCGCAGGTCAGACAGGCGCACAGCTTCTCCTCGGGTGCGACGGCAACGGGGCACGTGCGGGGTCCGGCGGAGCCGGGCACGGCCGGACGAACCAGGGCCTAGTATGGCGTGTGCCCAATACGCAGCTGGCGCGGATGGACGCGTTCACCTTCCCGTCCTACTCGATCGATCTCTCGACCGGGGAGGCGTTGTTCGACTACGCCCTGACCGGGCCCGAGGGCGAGCAGCGATTCACCGAGGTGATCACGCTCCCGGTGCCGGAGGAGTCACCGTCGGACGCCGCCGTGGCGGCGCTCGGCCGGGTGCTGGAGCTGCTGCACGTCGTGGCCGGCGTCAGCTACTACAAGGCCGCCGCGCCGGGGCAGGTGGTGCTGCCGGCGCCGCTGGGCCCGGCCGCCGCCGAGTTCGTCACCGCCGTCTACACCAAGGGCCTGGCCGAGTACGCCTACCGCAACCAGTTGCCGTACGTGCTCGAACTGTCCCCGGTGATCCCGGAGGGCCGGGTCACTCCCGTCACCGAGTACGACAACTCGGACCGTCGACCGCTCAGCGCGGTCGGCGGCGGCAAGGACTCGATCGTCAGCCTGGAGGCGATGCGTCGCGCCGGCCTGGACCCGGTCCCCTTCTCGGTCAACCCGAACCACGTGATCAACGCGGTGAACGCGGCCTCCGGGCTCACCCCGTTGGCCGCCCGGCGACGCCTCGACCCGGTGCTGTTCGAGCTGAACGCGGCCGGCGCCCGCAACGGGCACATCCCGGTCACCGCGATCAACTCGCTGATCGCGGTCGCCACCGCCGTGCTGCACGGGCTCGGTCCGGTGGTCATGTCCAACGAGCGCTCCGCCTCCGACCCGAACCTCATCTGGAACGGCCACGAGGTCAACCACCAGTGGTCCAAGGGCGTCGAGGCCGAGGGGCTGCTCCGGGCGGCGCTGGCCGAGCACGCCGGGCTCACCGAACCGTACTTCTCCCTGCTGCGCCCGCTGTCGGAGCTGCACATCGCCCGGCTGTTCGCCACCATCGACCGGTACGACGACGTCGTGACCAGTTGCAACGCGGCGTTCAAGCTGCGCGACGCCAGCGAGCGCTGGTGCCGCGACTGCCCCAAGTGCCGGTTCGTCTTCCTGGCCCTGGCCCCGTTCATGTCCCGCGAGCGGATCACCCATATCTTCGGCGGTGACCTGCTCGCCGACGAGTCGCAGATCCCCGGCTACCGGGAGCTGCTCGGCGTGGACGGGCACAAGCCGTTCGAGTGCGTCGGCGAGGTGGAGGAGTCGGTGGTGGCACTGAGCCTGCTCGCCCAGCAGCCGGACTGGCGGGACGCCCCGGTCGTCCGCACGCTGGTCGCCGCCGTACCGGACAGCGCGTGGGCCACGGCCGCCACCTCCGACGTCTTCACCCCCGGCGGCGGCCCCAGCTACGTCCCGCCCGCCTACACCAAGGCCCTGCACTCGCTCAGCGAGTGACGGGCGTCAGGCGAGCCGGTGCCGGATCGCGTACGCCGCCGCCTCGGTGCGGTTTCGCGCACCGATCTTGGCGAACGCGTTGTTGGTGTGTGTCTTGATCGTCGTCTCGGCGACGAACAGGGCCGCCGCGATCTCGGCATTGGTCCGCCCCGACGCGAGCTGGCCGAGCACCTCGGCCTCCCGCTGGGTCAACCCGTCCGGCAGCCGGTCCGGCACCACCTGCGCCGGCCGGGCCATCGCCTCGACCAGCCGGGCGGACACCACCGGATCGAACAACCCGTGCCCGGTCGCCGCCGCGCGCAACGCCATCCCGATCTCGGCCCGCCCGGCGTCCTTGGTCAGATAGCCGCACGCCCCGGCCGCGAGCGCCCCGGCGATCGACTCGTCGTCGGCGTACGTGGTCAGCACCACCACCGCCACCTCCGGGAAGTGCTCCCGGACCTGGGCGGTCGCGGCGATGCCGTCCAGCACCGGCATCCGCAGGTCCATCAGGACCACGTCCGGCCGGTGTTCGGCGACGAGGTCGAGGGCCCGCGCGCCGTCGCCGGCCGCCCCGACCACCGTCACTCCGTCGGTGAGTTCCAGCAGGGCGGTCAGCCCCTCCCGGACCAGTTGCTGATCGTCGACGACCACCACCCGCAGCACCGCGTCGCTCATGCCGGCACCTCCGCCGTCACACGCCATGCGCCGTCGACGACGCCCGCCTCCAGGGTGCCACCGACCAGCGCGATCCTCTCCCGCGCCCCGGTCAGCCCGTGCCCGCCCGGTCCGGGTCGGGTGGCGGCCGGGTCCGGGGCCGGGTTGTCCACGATCAGCCGGGTGCGCGGCCCGCGATAGTCCAGAGCCACGCTGACCGGAGCACCCGGGGCGTGCCGGGCCGCGTTGGTCAGCGCCTCCCGGACGGTACGCAGCAACGACACCTCCGCCCCCGACGGCAGGTCCCGAGGACTGCCCTCGGTCCGCAGCGTGATCGTCGCCGCATGGTCGGCACGGAACCCGGCCACCATGTCACCGAGGGCACGTGGCAGCGGCGGCACGTCGGTACGCAGCGCGGCCACCGCCGCCCGGGCCTCGGTCAGGCCGTCGTTGGCCAGCCGCCGGGCCCGGCGGATCCGCTCGGTCGCGCCCACGACGTCGCCCTGCTCGCCCAGTTGCGCCTCCGCGACCGCCAACTGCACACCCAGCGCACCCAGCGAGTGCGCCAGCACGTCGTGCAGTTCCCGGGCGATCCGGGTCCGCTCGTCCAGCGCCGCCGCCCGGGCCTGGGCCTGCTGGGTACGCGAAGTCTGCTCCAGCAGCAACGCGGTCTGCTCGGCCCGCAGCCGGTACTCGCGCCGGTGCAGGCTGAACAGCACCAGCACGGCGATCAACGCCGGCTGGGTCAGCATCGCCGTCGGTCCCCGTCCGGAGAACCAGAGGACGACCGACAGCACCGCGATCACCCCGCCGGTGAGAGCCAGGATGGCCGCCATCGGCATCCGGGGCAGCAGCACGAACGTGAACAGTCCCGCATACACGAAGATCAGCGCCGAGGCGTCGTCCGGCACCCCGGCGACGGTGGACGCCGAGAGCGTGACCAGGGCCAACGCACCTCGGGCGAGCCGGGGCCACCGGCGGTCGGCCACCAGGAACAGCACCCAGCAGGCGAGGGCGGCGGCGAGCACCGGCCGCACTCCGGCACCCGGCGGCGTCAGGTACAGCCACGCCCAGGCCAGCAGCGCGCTGAGCACGATCCGCACCAGCCAGCCGGTCTCCGGGTCGTCGGCCCGCAGCAGCCGTACGCCCCGGCGGGTCGCCCGCCGCAGTCCTCCGCCCACGATCACTCGCGTTCCCGCACCAGGGTCAGGATCAGGTCCAGCACCAGCAGACGGTAGGCGACGAACGCGAGCCCCACCACGCCGAGTACCACCAGAATCGCCACGATCACCCGACCGGTCATCCGGCCGCCCTCCTTCTCGATCACCCGCTCGATGACGGCTCCGGCCAGCCGGGTGCTCCGGTTGCCCTTGCCGTCGCCGGCCAGCAGATAGTTCGCGGCCCGTACGACGGTGCCGTGACGCTCGGTCCGGGGTGTGGTTCTGCCGTGGTTCCGCTCGGTCATGTCCCGGAACGCTACGAACCGCACCGGGTGGACCGGCACCGCCCCAGGGTGGAGATCAGGGTGGACCCCCCACCCCCACCCCCACCCCCACCCCCACGCCGTTGATCAAGAAGTTTGGGACTGCTGCCGGGCAGAATCTGACCCGAACCTCTTGATCAACGCGGCCGGGAGGTGGGGGTGCGGTGGGGCGGGGTGGGGGTCAGGAGGGGCGGATGGCGGTCAGGGCTAGGAGTGCGACGTGCAGGGAGAGGCAGGCGTCCACGGAGTCGAGGTCGACGTCGAGGATCCGGCCGATGCGGGCCAGCCGCTCGTAGAACGCCGGGCGGGACAGGTGCGCCGCGCTGGCCGCCGCCGACTTGTTGCGGCCCTGCTCAAGGTACGCCCGCAGGGTGCCGAGCAGTTGCTCCCGCGGGTGCTGGGCGTCGTACGCCAGCAAGGCACCCAGCTCGCGCTCGACGAACGTCTGCAGGCGCGGCTCGTCGCGCAGCAGGTGCAGCAGCCCGGCGAGCCCGACGTGCGGCAGCCGGAAGATCGGCAGGTCCCGCCGGTCGTTGCGGGCGGCCTCGGCGACCTGCCGGGCCTCGATCAGTGACCGACCCGCCTCCCGCAGGCTGCCCACCCCCGACCCGGCCGCGATGATGAGCCCTCCGGCCGCCCGACCCGGCTCGGCCCCTCGCCCGCCTCCGGCCGCCCGGGTCGACGCCGGGTCGGCAGGTCGGGGCTCGGGTCGGGTTCGGCGCAGGGCTGCGGCGAACGAGGCCAGCGCCCGATCCTCCGCCGCCGGGTCGGGCAGGGCCAGCAGTGTCCCCACCGCCTGGTCGTCCACAGCGCTGGTCAGCCCGGTCAGGTTCGCCTCCCGCACCGCCTGGCCGACCGCCTCGGCCAGGTCTCGCAGCCGGGCCGGGCCGGGGTCTCCGCCGTTGCCGGTGCCGCTGGGGCCGCTCTCCGGGTCGTCGGCCCGATGCCGGACCACCACCCCGACCAGGTGCCGACGTTCCAACACCAGCCCGAGCCCCCGGGCCCGCAGGGCCACCTCGTCCACCGGGCGGGAACGGTCCAGCAACGCGGTGAGCAGGGTGCGGTGGATCTGCCGTTCCAGCCCTTCGGCGTCCCGCCGGATCAGCCGGCCCAACGCCAGCGTCGACGCGGCCCGCTCGACCAGGATGGTCAACCGCGTCGGCGGCGAGAGCCCGCCGGTCACCGCGTCCCGCGCCGAGTTCCACTCGCCCCCGCCCGGCCAGCGCAGCAGCAGCCGCCCCCAGTCCTCCCCCCGCGCGCCGACCATGGTCACCAGCCAGCCACTGTCCGGGTCGTAGACCGTCCGCCCGGCCGGCCGGATCCGCCGCGAATGCTGCTCCCACCCGTCGAGCAGCAGTTCGGCGTTCTCCCGCGCCGGGTCGTACGCGAGCACCTGCCGGGACAGGTTCTCCAGCACCACCGGGCAGCCGGACAGCTCGGCGGCCTGCCGGACCACCTCGCCCGGGTCGGCACCCTCCACCGACAGCTCGGTGAACCGCTGGTGGATCTCCTCCGCCGCCCGCAACTCGGTGAGTTGCGCGTCCACGATCAGTCCGTGCACCGCCTCGGTGACCCGGACGAACGGGGTAGCCCGGCGCAACTCCACCAGCGGCAGCCCGTGCCGTTCGGCGGCGGCGGCCATCACCCGGGGCACCCCGGTGTGATACCGACGGCCCAGCTCGACCACCAGCCCGGAGACGCCGACCCCGGCGAGGTCCCCGATGAACGCCCGCAGCCCGGCGTCCTCGCCGGGCAGTCCGATGCCGGTGGTCAGCACCAGCTCGCCGCCCCGCAGCAGGGTGGCGATGTCCGGCACCTCGGCCACGTGCACCCAGCGCACCGGCCGGTCCAGCCCCGCCTCCCCGGCGACCAGACGCGGCGCACCGTGGCGGACCGGGTCCAGCGCGAGGACCTCACGGACGGTAGGGAACACGGGCGACACGGTACCCGCAGATCGACCCGGACCTCGACGGTCAGACGTCGTCGCGGCCCAACTCCCAGCAGGCCACGGCGGTGGCGGCGGCGACGTTGAGGGAGTCCACGCCCCGCCGCATCGGGATCACCACCCGGACGTCGCTGGCCGCCATCGCCGCCGACGTCAACCCGGCACCCTCCGCGCCGAGCAGCAGCGCGGCACGGGCCCGCTGCTCCGGCGCGAGCCGCTGGATCGGCACCGCGTCCGGGGCCGGCGTCATCGCCAGCACGGTGAACCCGGCGGCCCGCACCTCGTCCAGCGCCGCCGGCCAGGGCTCCAGCTTCGCGTACGGCACGGCGAAGACCTCGCCCATGCTCACCCGTACGCTGCGCCGGTAGAGCGGGTCGGCGCAGGACGGCGAGAGCAGCACCGCGTCCACCCCGAGCGCGGCGACCGCCCGAAAAATCGCCCCGAGATTCGTATGGTTGTTCACGTCTTCCAGGATCACCACCCGGCGGGCGGTGGCGAGCACCTCGGCGGCGCTCGGCAGCGGCGTGCGCCGGAACGACGCGAGGACCCCCCGGTGCACGTGGAATCCGGTGGCCTCGCGCAGCACGTCCTGGGTGGCGGCGTAGACCGGGGCGTCACCGGTGTCCAGGTCGGCGAGCTGGTCGACCCGCTTGGCGTCGACCAGGTACGACCGGGCCGGGTACCCGGCCCGCAACGCCCGGCGCAGCACCAGCTCCCCCTCGGCGATGAACAGGCCGTGCGGTGGCTCCCAGCGGGTCCGCAGCTCGACGTCGGTCAGCGCACGGTAGTCGCCGATCCGCTCGTCGTCCGGGTCGGTGATCAGGTGGACGGGCACCCGCCGATTCTGCCGGACCCGTCACGGTCCTCCGCACCGGCGTACCGCGTCATCCGAGGACCGTGATCCGGTCGGGTGGGACGTGGGCGGTGAGCCAGACGCCGCTGGCGGCTCGGTAGAACAGGTGGCCGGTCTCCCGCATGCCGGCGGCGTCGACGGTGAGGACCACCGGCTCGCCGCGCCGGGCCCCGACCGTGACGGCGGTCCGCCGGTCGCCGGAGAGGTGCACGTGGGTACGACCGCGCGGCCGGAGCCCGTCGGCGCGGATGCCGGGCAGGAAGCGGGCGACGGTGCCGTGGTAGAGCAGCGGCGGGGGCGGCACCGGCGTCAGGCGCAGGTCGACCGGGACGGTGTGGCCCTGGGCCGCCCGGATCCGCCCGTCGCGGACCTCGAACCGTTGTTTGTCGGTGTCGCCGGTCAGCCGGGCCAGCAGCGCACCGTCGATGCGCCGACCGTGGCGAGCCAGTGCGGCGAGCAGCACCTGCACGTCCACCCATCCGGCGGAGTCGAGGGTGATCCCGACGGCGGCGGGCTGGTGACGCAGCACGTACGCCAGGAACTTGCTGGCCGCGGTGGTTCGGTCGGTCACGGTCGTGGCCCGAGCCGGTCGAGCAGGTCCCGCACGACCGGCTCGCGTGGTGGGCGCCAGGCCGCCCAGTAGCGGATCCTCGGCAGACCGTGCACGGGGACGGCGCGCAGCCCGTCGGGGAGTTCCACGCAACCGTTGACGACGGTGGCGCCGACGCCGAGCGCCGACAGGTGCACGAGCAGGTCCCAGCCGTCGACCTCGGCGGCGACCTGCCAGGTGACGCCCGCGTCGAGCAGCGCACGGTCCAGCGCCCGCCGGTGTGCGCGCCCGGCCGGGGGGACGACGAGGTCCAGCCCGTCGAGGTCACGGAGTCGGACCTGCTGCCGCTCGGCCAGCGGGTGCCCGTCGTCGATCACGAGCACCTGCCGGTACGCGGCGATCTGCGTCGACTCGTACTGCCGTCCCGGTGGATCGTGCGCGACCACGGCGAGGTCGGCACGACCGGCGGAGATCGCGGCGAGGGCGGCGTCCCGGTCGGCGGTGATCACGTGGACCCGGCGGCCCTGGCGGCCGATCTGCCGGATCGGCTCGGCGATCACCCAGCGCAGCGTGCCCCGGCCGGCGGCGATGGTCATGGTGGGTGTGGCGTCCTGGTGCAGTTCCCGCAGGAACTCGTCGGTGCGGCGGCGGGTGTCCGACGCGTACGCGGCGAGGCGTTCACCGGCGGCGGTGAGGGTCAGCCGACGGCCGTCCCGCTCGTAGAGGTCCACCCCGAGCGCGGTGGCCAGTTTACGGATCTTCACGTGGAGCGAGGGCTGGCTGATATGCAGCGCCGCAGCGGCGGCGGTGAAGTTGCGGTGCTCGGCGAAGACCGCGAACGACCGCAGTGCGTCGGATTCCAGCAGGTCCCGCCCGTTCATAACGTACGACTATAGGAGGCTCACCGATCGATAGTTCTGCCCCGCCTCCCGGGCCCGCATCCTGGGTGGCATGAACGATCATGTGCCCCGGCTCGGCATCGACATCGGCCGAGTCGTCATCGACGGCCCCCGCCACCCCGGCAGAGGCGACACCGCCTTCTTCACCGGCGACGAGACCACCATGCTGGCCACCCCGGAGGTGCCCGGCGCCCTCGACACGATCGCCCGTCTCGTTCCCCGCTTCGACGGACAGGTCTGGCTGGTCTCCAAGTGCGGCCCGCGCATCCAGGCCCGTACGCTGCGCTGGCTCGACGCCCACGACTTCCACCGGCGTACGGGGGTCGACGGAGACCGGGTCCGGTTCTGTCGTGCCCGGGCCGACAAGCGGGGACACTGTCTCGACCTCGGCCTCACCCACTTCGTCGACGACCACCCCGAGGTGCACTCCGCCATCCGGGGCGCCGTCGCCCACCAGTACTTCTTCGGGCCGCAGCGCCGCCCGGTCCCCGGCTACGGGCATGCCACCCCCACCTGGTCCGACATCGAACGCCTCGTCATCCGGTCACTGCGGCGGAGCACCTCCGCGACGGGACCGAGGTGACCGCCACGCCCCTCGGTCGGCTACAACACCCGTAACGAGTGCACCAGCAGCAGCGGCACCTTGGTAGGACCCACCAACGACTGGTACGTGTACGCCTTCAACACCGTCACCTTCGCCTGGAACTCGTCATTCGCAGCGATGTCGCCGAGCACCTTCGGATCGCCGTACAGCATCGTGTTCGTGTCGTAGCCACCGTCGTCGGTCGTTCTCCGTGCGCCCACCATCGCGAGGAACCTGTCCTCACCCGTGGCATCGTCGAACTGGGTGATCTGGCCGTACACGACCAACCTCCGGCCGGTGTGATCGTCCGGCCGCTCGGCCACTCGTCTCCACTGCCGCTCGGTGATCGTCTCGAAGGTGTCGGGCAGGGCGGGCGCGGGAGCCGTGGAGGGCGGTGTGGTCGTCGGCGCGGCGGTGGACGTCTGCGGCGTCGTCGGCGGGCTCGCGGTGCTGTCCGCGACCTGGTTCGACCGGAAGGTGTACAGCAGCACGCCGCCCACGCCGATCCCGCAGCACAGGAGCAGTAGGCAAACGACAGCCCCGACGATCCACAGCACCACGTTCTGGTTCTTGTGGGACCCCGGCGGTGGCATGCCGGGGTACGCCGCCGCCGGCCCTGGAACGGCGAAGGGATGCGACGGCGGGTCGCCCGCCTCGCCGGGGTGCCGGGGGTACGCCACGGTGGCCTCCCGTTGTCGCCGGTGTGATGGACGGTGGTCGGCGGCCCGCTCGCTGTCTCCCCTGCCGCCCGAGCCGGCTACGTCAGGGCCACGCGACAGTCCACAACAGATTGTGAGCCGTCAGCGGACCCGAATCCATAGACGGTCCGGGATCTGTCAGCTACCGGCGATCTCCTCCAGCACGGGGACCACTGCGGTCGGCGCGGGCATCGCGGCGATCTCCGCCGCGACCTGCTGCGCGGCGACGCGCAGTGCCTCGTCGGTCAGCAGCCGAGTCAGGTCGGCCGCGCTGATCGCCTTCGCCTCGACGGCCAGTCCGGCACCCCGCCGGGCCAGCAGGTCGGCGTTGTATCTGCGATCGCCCGCTCCGGGGGTGGTCAGTTGGGGTACGCCCGCAGCCAGGCCGCCGAGCACGCTGCCCGCGCCGGAGTGGTGGACGAAGGCCGCCGCCGTCGGCAGCACCCGGTCGAGGGGTACGCGGTCGACTGCCCGCACGTTGGGCGGCAGGTGGCGCGTGCTCACCGGGCGTACGAGCACGAACTCGGCGTCGACCTGTGCGGCCACCCTGACGATCGCGGGGCCGGGGTCACCGTCGTTCGGGCCCTTCAGGGTGCTGCGGCTGACCAGGATGCGGGGCCGGTCGCCGGAGGTGAGCAGCCAGTCCGGGACCGGCCCACCGCCCGAGAAGGGAACCGGCCGCATCATGACCACCTTCCCGGTCGGGGCGTCGCGGAGGCTCGGCGGCGTGACGGCGATGGTCAGCTCGGGGCCGGGGATCTCCTGCTCGGCCAGCGCCGTGCTGGTGGTCACCGCCCGAAACAGGTCGGTGGCCGACCAGAGGGTGTTCTCCTGGAGCACCGACGGGATGGAGAGTCGTCCGGCCACGATGGCACCGGCCTCGCCCAGCGGCTCGTAGACGATCAGGTCCGGGCGTTCCCGCTCGGCCAGGGCCAACAGCGGATCGACCAGTGCCACGTTGGCACGACCGAAGAGTTCGCCGACCATGGCGTGGCCGGCCGTGCCGCGCAGCTCGGCGCGAGCGATGCCCGGATGGCGTAGCGCGACCCGGATCGCGCTTCGCGGCAGGCTGAAGGAGGCTCCGATGTCGGCCGTGCGCAGACCACGGAGATCGGGTGGGAAGCCCCCGCTCGCCACGATCACCTCGTGGCCGGCGTCGCGACAGGCCGCCGCGAGCGGGATCAGTGGCAGGACGTGGCCCTGCAGTGGCGCTGCGACGAACACGATGCGCATGAGCCGCAGCATAGAAGCTGCCGCACCGGCCGGACGTCGACCTCGTCGTCCGGTCGGTTCGGCGACCGTGTCGCACCCTGAGGCCATGATGTGGCCGGGGTGACCGCTGCGGCTCACCCGTGGACGCGAGAGGACCGCCGGATGGACGCCGGACCACCGACCCGCCTGGCCATCGACCATGACGACTACCACGCCGAGCACGTGGGACGGACCGGCGACGGCCGGCAGTTCTTCCTCACCACCCCGTTCGAGCCCGGCACCCACGGCAACGACGACGGCCAGGAGTTCGTCGCCCTCTACCTCTTCGATGCCGACGGCCGGTTCCTGGAGGCGAGGATCGACGCCTTCGGTCCGAGGGCGCTGATGGACCGCGAGGCGAGGCGGACGGCGTACGAGGCCCGGTTGGCCGAGTTGGGCACCGTCACCTTCGACCGCATCGAGGTCGAACCCTTCTCGGTCGACCGGTACGGCACCACCTTCGGGCTGATCCCCCGCGCGCCGGAGGAGGACGACGACACCTGGTGGGTCATCGTCGAGCCCGGCGACTACATGGCGTTCTACCCACCGTGGGATCTCGGCGAGTACGACACTTAGTCGTCGATGGTGAGTCCGAGCCAGGCGGCGAGGCTCTCGATCTCGGCGTGGACGTCGGCGGTCATCGCGGCGGTGAACGGGACGTCTTCGTGGACGGCGTTGACCACGATTCTGCCGCTCTTGCGGTCGGCGGTCGCGTCCAGCTTGCCGACGAGCCGGTCGTGGTGGAGGACGGGCAGGGCGAAGTAGCCCCAGCGGCGCTTCTCCCTGGGCTTGTACATCTCCAGGATGTACTCGAAGTCGAAGAGTTGCTCGGTGCGTACCCGGTCGTGGATCAGCCGGTCGAAGGGTGAGAGCAACGCCGTGCGGCCCTCGAACGGCAGCCCGACGTACGCCGGGTGGACCCGCCAGGTGCCCGGCACGCCCTCCACCACGATCTCCTCACCCGCGTCACCGACGTACGGCGACTCACCCGGGATCTGCGGGCCGGTGGACCGGGCGATGCCGAGGGCCGCGAGTCGGCGTTCGTTGCGGAGCCGGACCGCGACGTCGTGATCGAGTTCGGGCAGCTCGGCGGCGTAGACCCGGGTGGGGAGATCCCAGTAGCGCTGCCGGCCCCGGCGGCCGGAGATCGCGATGTGTCCGTGCAGCGCCAGGGATTCGAGCATCTTCGTCACGTTGCGGTTGTTGGTCCAACCCGACGACGGCCACGGCACGACACTGGTGTCGGGGATGTCCCGGGAGAGCAGCGGACCCGACTCCGCCAGCAACGCCAGGATGTCGCGGCGGAACGACTCGTTGCCGTGCAGCCACTCCCGGATGGTCGGGTGCATCTCGGCACCGCGGGTCTCGGCGATCATGGCGGGCAGGTCTCGGGGTGACCGGATGTAGGCGACCGTCTCCACGAGGGTCCGATCGGTCTCGACCGCCCGGATCAGGTCGGCGGGATCGTAGGTCGGGCCGATCCGGCTCCACAGCACCAGGTCCGCGCTCGGCGCGATGGCCGCCGTCGGGTCGATCTGGAGGAACGTCAGGCGCTCGACGACCGCCACCAGATCGGTCGGGCGCGGTGCCGCGAGTAGTTGCGCGTACACCGCGATCTGCCGCGCCTCTGCCCTGCTCAACCGAGACACGACCACCGGCCGACCCTACCCGGTCGACGTCCCGCCCCGCTGCGCTGGCAGTGGGTGGATTTGTTGTCGCTGTAGCGACAACAAATCCACCCACCACCCTGCGACCGGTCGGATCGGGTCGATATTGACGCCGACGCATCTCCTGATGATACTCGGAGAGCGCTCTCAGATAACGGGGTGCTCGCCGGAGCAGGCCGCTGTGGCACGACCGAAGGAGCAGCGTGATACCTCACCGTCGACGGATCGCCGGCCTCGCGTCCGCCGCGCTGATGTCCGCCCTGGTGCTCGGGTACGCGACCACCACCGCCGAGCGGCCGGCCAACGGGACGGACGCGCGGTTGGTCGGGCGGACCACGCTGGGCGGGGCCGACCCGAGCGTCATCCGGGTCGGCGGTCTCTACGTCTCGGCCAAGTCCGCCGACGGTGGCGTCGTGGTGCGTACGGCATCCACGCTGGAAGGCGTCGCCACGGCGACCAAGCGCCAGGTGTGGCGGGACACCGGCAACCTCGGCGAGGTGTGGGCACCGGAGATCGTGCACCACGAGGGCCGCTATCACATCTACTTCGCCGCCGGTCGTGGTGCGGCGCACCGGATGTACCACATCAGCTCCGCCACCGCCGACGCCGGATACTCGGCCGCCACCAAGGTCGCCCTGCCCAATGACCGGTGGGCGATCGACGGGGTGCCGTTCACCCACAACGGCCAGCGCTGGTTCGTGTGGTCCGGGTGGGCCGGCGACACCAACGTGGAGCAGAACCTCTACATCGCCCGGATGTCGAGCCCCACCACGACCACCGGCGGCCGCTTCGTCATCTCGCAGCCGCGTGAGCCGTGGGAACGCGTCGTCGGCAACCCATACATCAACGAGGCTCCCCAGCCGATCCGCGACCCGAATGGGCAGTTACACATCGTGTACTCCGCCAACGGCAGTTGGAGTAGCCGATACTGCCTGGCCGACCTGCGGCTGCGGTCAGGCGGCGACCCGACGTACGTCTGGGACTGGTACAAGAGCAACGGCTGCCTGTTCGGTTCGCACGCGGCGGACATGATGTCGGGTTGGCACCCGACGCTGCACGTCGACGGCCCTGGCCACCAGTCGTTCGTCCTGGAGCGGGGGGACATCGCCACCAGCCCACCGTCCGGCAACCGGTTCCCGACCATGTACCACGCGGTGGAGAAGGGCACACCGTACGCGTGGTCCAACCGGTACTGGTACACCGGCACCGCCGTGTGGTGGGGCAACACCACCTACCGCCGGGCCAACGTGCCCGGCGCCACCAGCGACATCGGGTACGGCCTCAAGTTTTTCGAGTGAGCGACGGCAGGTCGACGGCGGTGACGGTGTCGCCGAACAGCGAGGGCACCAGCAGCCGATCACCGTGCAGCGCCGCGTGGGACGGCATCCGCAGCAGGTCGGGTGCCTCGATCAGCGTGTCGACCCGGCCGTCGGGCGTGATCCGGACGACCCGGGAGCCCCGGGTGACGGCCAGGTAGCAGGTCCCGTCGGGGGCGACGGTGAGCCCGTCCGGCCCGTCGGCCAGCGCGCCGCCGGTGGCGACCGTCCGGCGGCCGGAGAGCCGACCGGGAGCCGTCACGTCGAAGGCGAGCAGGGTGTTGTCCCGGGTCAGCGAGACGTACAGGATCGTGCCGTCGGGGCTGATCCCGATGCCGTTGGGATAGACCAGGTCGGCGGCGGCCACCCGACACGTGTCGGTCTGCCCCGGTGCGGCGTAGCAGACCGAGCCGGTCGGTTCGCCGGCCGTGGCGGTGCCGGAGTCGGTGAACCAGACGCCTCCGGCGGCGTCGACGACGCAGCCGTTCGGGCGGAGCAGCCGCCGGCCGTCGGCGGTGCCGATGCGGGCGGTGACCGTGCCGTCGCGAGAGATCCGGACCAGTTCGGCCCGGGTCACGTCGCATCCGACGAGGCCGTCCCCGGCGCGGGCGAGCCCGAGGACCCGTCCGCCGGTGTCGGCGAACCACTGCGCGGAGCCGTCGTCGGGGTCGATCCGGACGATCGGGCCACGCCCCTGCGGGCTGCCGAGGGCGAGTCCGGCGTAGAGGTGCCCGTCCGCGCCGACGCAGACCGTCTCCGGGTGCGGCAGCAGCCGGGCCAGCGTGGCGATCCTCATCAGTCGTCCCCGGTGGACGGGTCGAGGGTGGCGGCGACGCCGGGTTCCTCCACCGGGCTGTACGCCTGGGCGCCCAGGCCGCCGTCGACCGGCAGCACCACCCCGGTGATGTAGGCGGACTCCGGTCCGGCCAGGAAGCCCACCGCGGCGGCGATCTCCGCGAGGGTGCCCGCGCGGCGGAGCGGGACGAGGCCGGTACGCCGGGCGACCTCCTCCGGGCCGGCGTCGTCCCAGTCCGAGGTGAGCACCATGGCGGGCGCGACCGCGTTGACCCGGATGCCGCGTCCGGCCAGGTCCAGCGCCAGGGCGCGGGTCATCGCCTCGAGGCCGCCCTTGCTGGCCACGTACGCGGCGTTGCCCCGGAACGCCCGGGACCCGCCGATCGAGGAGAGCTGCACGACGGCGGGCGCGTCCCCGACCGTGAGCAGCGGCAGCGTGGCCTGGACCAGCGCGAGCGGGGCGACGAGGTTCACCTCCAGCACAGCCCGCAGGTGCGCGGCCGTCTCCCGGCCCACCGGCGCCCGGGGCGGACCGACCGCCGCGTTGTTGACCAGGACGTCGAGCCCGCCCCAGTCGGCACGGAGCCGGTCGACGGCGGCCTCGACGGCCGATGCGTCGGTCACGTCAGCGGAAAGCCAGGTCAGCCCGGCGGTGGGCGGAGTGTCCAGCGCCGCAGCGGCCGGATGCTCGGGTCGCCGCCGGGCCGGTCCGGCGGTGGTCGAGGTCTCGGGCGGTCGGTCCAGTCCGGCGACCCGCCAGCCTCGGGCCAGGAAGGCGGCGACCAGTTCGCCGCCGATCGCCCCGGCGGCGCCGGTGACCAGGACCCGTCTGCTCATCGGGAGACCGCCGGAGCGGACACGACCGGGCAGGCCCACTGGTGTCGCTCCCCCACCAGCGGCGGCCGGTGCTCGGCGCACTCCGGTCGGGCCAGCCAACAGCGGGTGCGGAACGGGCAGCCCGACGGCGGGTCCGCCGGAGAGGGCAGGTCCCCGGTGAGCACGATCGGCTCCGGGCCCTGCTGCCGCCACGGGAACGGGTCGGGCGCTGCGGAGAGCAGCGCCTGGGTGTACGGGTGGGTCGGCGACTCGAAGACCTCTCGCGTCGGCCCCTGTTCGACGACGGTGCCGAGGTACATCACCGCGACCTGGTCGCTGACGTGACGCACCACGTGCAGGTCGTGCGAGATGAACAGGTAGGACAGGCCCATCTCGGCGCGCAGGTCGGCGAGCAGGTTGAGGATCTGCGCCTGGATCGACACGTCCAGCGCGGAGACCGGCTCGTCACAGATGATCAGGGCGGGCCGCATCGACAGCGCCCGGGCGATGCCGATGCGTTGCCGCTGGCCGCCGGAGAACTGGTGCGGGTACCGGTCGGCGTGTGCGGCGGTCAGCCCCACCTGTTCCAGCAACCGGACCACCTCGTCGGCCTGGTCGCGGCGCGGCACCAGGTCCCGGTGGATCAACCAGCCCTCGCGGAGGATCTCCCGGACGGTCAGCCGTGGGTTCAGCGAGGCGTACGGGTCCTGGAAGACGTACTGCACCCGGCGGGTGAGTTGGCGGCGCTCGGCGGCGCTGAGGCGGGTCAGGTCCCGGCCGTCGAAGCGGATGGTGCCTCCGGTGGCGCGTTCCAGACCGATCAGGGCGCGGGCCGTGGAGGTCTTGCCGCAGCCCGACTCGCCGACCAGCGCCAGCGTCTCGCCGGCCCCGATCCGGAAGGAGACGCCGTCGACGGCACGGACGTGACCGACCGTGCGACGCAGCACGCTGGACCGGATCGGGTAGTGCACCCGCAGGTCCTCGACCTCCAACAGGGCCGGCTCGGTGGGGTCAGGCATCGTCGCGTACCTCCTCGGAACGGTGGCAGGCCGCGGCGCGTCCCGGGCCGTCGGCGGTGGGCAGCACCTCCAGCGTGGGCCGCTGCTGCGTGCACAGGTCGACCCGCCACGCACACCGGGGGTGGAACGGGCAGCCGGGTGGCAGGGCCTCCGGCGAGGGTGGCGTACCCGGGATCGGGGTGAGCCGTGCGGTCGGCGCGGTGAGTGTCGGCACCGACTGGAGCAGGCTGCGGGTGTACGGGTGGGCCGGATTCTCGTACACCTGGCGTAGCGCGCCGGTCTCGACGATGCGCCCGGCGTACATGACCGCGATGCGGCTGGCGTGTGCGGCCACCACGCCGAGGTCGTGGCTGATCAGGATGAGTGCCATCCGGTAGTCGCGTTGCAGGTCGGCCAGCAGTTGCAGGATCTGCGCCTGGACGGTGACGTCGAGCGCGGTGGTCGGCTCGTCGGCAATGATCAGGCGCGGACGCAGGGCGATCGCGATGGCGATCATGATGCGTTGCCGCATCCCGCCGGAGAGCTGGTGCGGGTAGTCGTCGATCCGGCGCGCCGGGTCGGGGATGCCGACCCGGCGCATCAGATCGAGCGCCTCGGCGCGGGCCTTGGCCTTGGACAGGCCCCGGTGCACCCGCAACGTCTCGCCGATCTGCCGACCGATCGGGTGCACCGGGTTGAGCGAGGAGAGCGGATCCTGGAAGACCATGCTGATCTCGCCGCCGCGTACGGCGCGCATCCGCCGTGCCGAGGCCGTGGTCAGCTCCGTACCGTCGAAGGTGATCCGGCCGGCGGCGATCCGGCCGGCGGGCCGGGGCAGCAGGCCGAGGATGGCCTGCGCGGTGACGCTCTTGCCGCTGCCGGACTCGCCCAGCAGGGCGAGGGTCTCCCCCTCGGCGACGTCCAGGCTGACCCCGTCCAGAGCCCGCACCGGTCCCACCCGGGAGTCGAACTCGACGACGACGTCATGCAGGGACAGCAGGGACATCAGGTCCTCCTCGTCGGCCGGTGCACCCGACCGGTGCGGTCAGTTCAGCGAGACACCACGGAAGTCGGGCACGTTGGTCGGCGGCGGACCGAAGCCGCTGACCCGGTCGCGCCAGGCGGCCGAGGCGGTCAGCTCGAACGGCCAGGCACCGGGAGCGTCGGCCCAGAGGATCTCCTGTGCTCGCTGGAGCTTGCGTTGCCGCTCCTGCGGGTCGAGTTCCTCCGAGGCGTCGGCGATCACCCGGTCGTACTCCTCGTTGCAGTAGCCGAGTCGCTTGGCGGCACAGGTGTAGAGCCGGCCGAGTACGAACTCCGCGTCCTGGGTGACCACGACGCCGTCCTGGATGTTCATGTCCCAGTCGAGGGCCAGCAGGTCGTCGAGCCACTGCCCGGCTTCCTTCTCCTGCATCTCCACGTTCACGCCGACCTCCTTCCAGGCGCTGAGGATCGACTGGACCAGCGGGCGGATGTTGGCGCAGCAGTTCGCGCTCCACTGGATGCTGGTGCTGAAGCCGTTCGGGTAGCCCGCCTCCGCCAGCAGTTGCCGGGCCCGCTGCGGGTCGTAGGTGTAGCCGGGCAGCTGCGCCGCGCCGAACACCGGCTGCGGGACCGGCGCCTGAGCCAGGACGGCGCTCTCGCCGAACAGGTTCTCCTGGATGGAGGAGAAGTCGACCGCGTGCCACAGCGCCTGCCGGACCTTCGGGTCGTCCAACGGCTTGCGCGCGTTGTTCAGCCAGATGACGTAGAACGTGGCGCTCGGTCCGCTCTCCACGGTGACGTCGTCGAATCCGCGTACCTGGCTGAGCTGGTCCGGCGGCAGCGAGTACGTCACGTCGATCTCGCCGGTGCGCAGCGCGGTGAGCCGGGCGGCGTCCTCGGAGATCTCCTGGAACTCCAACCGCTCGTACTTGGGCGCGCCGTCCCAGTACGACTCGTTGGCCACCATGTGGGCCCGCTCGCCGGAACGGAAGTCCTCCAGCTTGAACGCGCCGGTGCCGACCGGGCGGCTCTCGATCTCGCCCGACTCGATCTGGGCCTTGCTGCCGATGTAGGCCATCGAGAGGTTGGTCAGCAGCGAACCGGTGGCCCGGCTGGTGATGATCTCGACGGTCTGCTCGTCGGGGGCCTTGACCTCCTCGATGGTGGCGAACAGCGGTGCCAGGGCGGTGCTCGCCGCGAAGAGCCGGTCCAACGACGCCTTGACGTCGGCGCTGGTCAACGGCGACCCGTCGTGGAAGGTCACGCCCTGGCGCAGGGTGAACCGGGTGGTGGTGTCGTTGACGTTCTCCCAGCTCTCGGCGAGCCGGCCGGTGATCTCGCCGCCGTCGCTGGCGACCAGCGGGTCGAACAGGTGCAGGGCCAGGGTCAGGGTGCTGCGGTCGGAGATGGCGGTGCCGTGCGGGTCGACCGAGAGCATCCGGATCGGCACCCCGACCCGCAGCGTCTGGTCCTGGTCGCCGTCACCGGAACCGCCGCCGCAGGCGGCGCCGACACCGACGAGGGTCATCGCGAGCAGGCCGGCCACCAGGGGCCGACGTGCTCTGCTTATCCATGTCATTGTCTCCTCCATCGTTCGCTCGTGAAGGGTCGGCCGCGACCTCACCGGTGCTTCAGGTGTGGATCGAGCCGGTCGCGGAGTTCGTCGCCGACCACCCCGCAGGCGACGACGAGCAGGGAGAGCGCGACACCGGGCAGAGTGGAGATCCACCACGCGTCGGCCACGTAGCCGCGGCCGTTGGCGATGGTCAGCCCCCAACTCGGGGTCGCGGTCGGAGTGCCGAGCCCGAGGAAGCTCAGGGCGGCCTCGGTGATGATCACCATGCCGAGTTCCACGGTGGCGACCACCAGCAGCGGCGCGGCACAGGCGGGCAGGATGCACCGCCAGATCAGGAAGAGCGGCCGGGCGCCGAGCACCCGGCTGGCGTCGACGTACTCGCGGTTGCGCACGGCCATGGTCTGCGCCCGGGCCACCCGGGCGAAGATCACCCAGATGGTCACCGCCAGCACCGCGATGACGTTGACCAGGCTGGGCCCGAGCAGGGCCGCGATCAGGATGGCCAACAGGATGGAGGGGAAGGCGAGCTGGATGTCGGCCAGCCGCATGAGCAGGCCGTCCACCCATCCGCCGACGAAGCCGGCGACGATGCCGACCACGGTGCCGAACAGGCCGGAGATCAGCAGGGTCGCCACCCCCACCAGCAGTGAGACCCGGGCGCCGATGAAGATCTGGCTGAGCATGCCGCGTCCGACGTCGTCGGTGCCGAACCAGGCCCGGGAGCCGTCGGAGAGCACGGCACCCGGCGGTTGCAGCCGGTCGGCGAGGTTGGTCTCGGTGACGTCGAACGGCACCAGGAACGGACCGATCGCGCCGGCCAGCACGGCCAGGCCGATGATGCCCAGGCAGGACCAGAACAACAGGGGCGGAGGGCGACGCCGGGACCGGGTCCGCAGCGCCGTGGTCGAGGTTGCGTCAGCCATCAGTTCACCACCCGCACGCGAGGATCGATGTACGCGTAGAGCAGGTCCACGACCAGGTTCACCAGGACGAACGCGGTGGTGACGAAGGCGATGGCGGCCTGGATCACGGTGTAGTCCCGGTTGCTGATCGCGTCCACGAGCAGCCGTCCCAGGCCGGGCCAGGAGAAGACCTCCTCGACCACGACCGTGCCGCCCAACAGCGCCCCGAGTTGCAGCCCGGCGACGGTGACCACCGGGATCAACATGTTGCGCAGGGCGTGCCGGAACAGCACCACGCTCTCGCGCAGGCCCTTGGAGCGGGCGGTCTGGATGTAGCCCTCGCCGAGGACCTCCAGCAGCCCGGACCGGATCAACCGGACCAGGATGCTGGTGAAGGGAAGCGCCAGCGTGACCGCCGGCAGGATCAGGTGTTGCGGTGTGCTGTTGCCGGCGCTGGGCAGCCATCCGAGCTGCCGGGCGAAGATCAGCAGCAGGATGATGCCGACCCAGAAGCTGGGCAGCGACTGGCCGATCAGCGACAGCACCGAGATGGCCCGGTCGGCGAGCCCGCGCGGACGCAGCGCCGCGGCGATGCCGAGCAGGAAGCTGGCCACCAGCGCGATGCAGATCGCGGTGAGGGCCAGGGTGACGGTGGCGGGCAGCCGTTCGATGACCATCTCGAAGGCGTCCCGGTTGTGCCGGAACGACTGTCCGAAGTCGAGTTGGGTCACCCGGCCGAGGAAGGTGGCGTACTGGATCACGACGTTGCGTTCCAGGCCGAGTTCCCGGCGGGCGTCGGCGACCTCCTCGGCGGTGGCGTCGGGGCCGAGGATGACGCTGACCGGGTCACCGGGCACCAGCCGGACCACCGCGAAGACCAGGGTGAGCGCGCCCCACAGGATGACCACGGCGAGCAGGAGTCTGCGGATCGTGTAGTTGATCAAAGGGTCACCACCTTCCGGTTCTGCCGCTGGGCGGGGTCACGGGCGGGACAGGGAGAGGGTCTGCTGCTGGCAGACGGCGCGGACGACGGCCGGGACACCCACCCGGCCGGTCCCGGAGTCCTTGCCCTCCCAGCCGCCGAAGGGCAGGTGCAGCTCCCAGTAGGTGGAGCGGTCGTTGACGACGACGCTGCCGAACTCCAGGTCGTCGAGGGCGTCCAGGGCCCGACCCAGGTCGGCGGTGAAGACGGCGGTGGACAACCCGTACCCGCTCCGGTTGGCCTCGGTGACCAGTTCCGACGCGGGCAGCGGGACGATCGGGGCGACCGGCGCGAAGGACTCCTGGCGGCTCAGTGCCGCGTCCACCGCGACGTCGCCGACCACGGTGGCCGGCAGGTACTGCCCGGTGGGGAAGCCGGACAGGTGCCGGCCGCCGGTGAGCACCCGGGCGCCGTCGCCGGCCGCCGCGCCGACCTGCTCCTCGAACCGGGTGGCCAGCGCGGCCAGGTGGACCGGGCCGAGCACGGTGGTCGGGGCGTACGGGTCGCCGGTCGGGTAGTCCCCGGCACGCGCGGCGACCGCCTCGGCCAGCGGACCGGCGATCCGCGCGTCGGCCAGCACCCGGCCCCCGGCACTGCAGATCTGGCCCGATGCGGTGAAGCAGGAGACGGCGATGGCGTCGGCGGCGTGCGCCAGGTCGGCGTCGGCGAGACGATGATCGGGCCGTTGCCGCCCAGTTCGAGCAGGAGCCGCTTGCCGGCGGCCCGTCGACCCACCGCCGTGCCGGTGGCGGTGCTGCCGGTCAGCCCGACCCCCACCACCTGCGGGTGGCCCACCAGGTACTCGGCCACGCTCGTGTCGTCCGTGGCGACCAGGGTCACCTGCCCCTCGGGCAGGCCCGCCTCGACCATGCACCGCAGCACCAGGTCGGCCGACGCCACCGTGGTCGGTGCCGGCTTCCAGACGGCGGCGTTGCCGGTGGCCACCAGGGGGCCGAGGTACTCGACCGGGATGTTGACCGGGAAGTTCCAGGGGGTGACCACGGCCCACACCCCGGTCGGCCGCCAGCGGGTGGTCACCAGCTTGTCGGTGGCGGCGACCGGTGGCGTACGCCCGGACAGCCGGACCGCCTCCTCGCCGGCCAGCCGGAAGCCCTCGGCGGCCTTGTCCACCTCGGCCAGCGTGCCCTGATAGGTCCGCCCGGTCTCGGCGGTGACCAGGGCGGCGATCTCCTCGCGTCGGGCGATCAGCCGGTCGGCCACGGCCAGGCAGCGGTCGCGCCGCGCGTACGGGCTGCTGCGCCGGTCGGCGACGACCGCCGCCGACGCGGCCCGGACGGCCTCGTCCACCGTGTCCGGTCCGGCGCGGTGCACCTCGGCCACGACCTCGCCGTCGACCGGGCTGCGCACCCGGTAGCGCGCGGCGGCCGGGTCGGTGTCCCGGCCGCCGAGCCAGGATCGGACGTCGGCGCTCACCAGGTGTCTCCGGCACCGACCGGTGCGCCGTCGGCGGCCAGCGAGGCGTGGATCATCTCGACCACCCGGACGGCGGCGAGGCCCTCCTCGCCGGGCACCGGCGCCGGTGCGCCCTCCTCGGCGGCCCGGACGAACTCCTCCACCTCGGTCCGGATGTTGGACACGCCGCTGGCGGCGCGGCTGGGCCAGTTGCGGGTGTCGCCGTTGACCGCGCCGTCGGCGGTGGCGTGCAGCAGGTCGACGTGCCCGAGGTCGATCTCGACGGAGCCGCGTTCACCGACCACCCGCAATCCGGCGAGCGCCCGGTTGGGTCGCCCGTCGGGCAGGGTCCAGTTGTTCTCCATCGAGCCGATCACGTCGTCCTCGTAGCGGACGGTGGCGTAGACGGCGTCGGCGTGGGCGGAGAGCACGGCCCGGCCGAGGGCGGAGACCCGGACCGCGGTCAGCCCGGTGACGAAGCGGACCAGGTCGGCGTCGTGGATGCCGAGGAACCACGCGACGCTGGTGCGTTCGGAGGGTCGTACGGCCACCGCGCGGGTGGTGTCGCGCCAGACGTCGACGTGCCACAGGGGACCGAGTTCGCCGGAGCGGACCAGCTCGCGGGCGCGGATCACCCGGGGGTCGAAGCGCAGGATGTGGCCGACCGAGAGGGCGTGCGGGTCGGGTCGGGCGTCGAGGATCTGCTGTGCGTCCGCAGAGCTGGTGGCCAGCGGCTTCTCGACCAGCACCCGCACCCCGGCCCGCAGGAACGGAATGGTGGTCTGCGGGTGCAGGTGGTCCGGGGTGCAGACGCTGACCACGTCGACCCGGTCGAGCAGTTCCTCGACGTCACGGTGCACCGGTACGCCGAACCGGTCGCGGAGCGGCTGTTCCGCAGCGGGATCCGGCTCGACCAGACCGACCAGGTCGACCCGTGGGTGCTGGTGGTAGATCCCGGCGTGGAGCTGACCCATCCAGCCCATCCCCACGACTGCCGCTCTCAGCATCGTCTCTCCGTTTCTCGCGGTCCCGGCGGGCCGATCAGCCCGACGACGGTCGGTTCTCGGCGGTGCCGGATGTGTCGGCGCACGGTTCGGTCGGCTCGGATGCAGCCAGTGCAACCTGTTGCAGGGATTCCTACCAGCCCATCCCACAGGCTGCAAGGGATGTTCTGAGAATGGAACGTCATGTACTGTCCGTGCAACCACGTTCCAATCAATGAATGGAGTTCGATGGAAACCCCGCCGGTCGAGGAGATCTGCCGCCGTTTCGGCAAGCTCTACGTGGCGGCGATCGCCGACGCGCTGGACGATGCCGGGCTGTGGCACCAGGTGATGACCGATGTGCTGCCGCTGACCACCGACATGGCGGTGGCGGGCGTGGCCTTCACCGCGCTGGGCCGCCCCGAACGAAGCACCGACCGTTCCGTACGTCTGGGCGCCCGGATGATCGACGAGCTCTCCGCAGGCGAGGTCGCGGTCTTCGACTGCGCCGGTGACCGGACGGTCGGCCACTGGGGCGAGCTGCTCACCAACGGCGCCATGGCGCGCGGCGCGGTCGGCGCCGTCATCGACGGCGGTGTCCGCGACACCGGCGCGATCCTGCCCCTGAAGTTCCCGGTCTTCAACCGGTTCCGCAGCGCCCGCGACGCCAAGGGCCGCTGGAACGTCGTCGACATGCAGTCCCCGGTGGTCTGCGGCGGCGTCCCGGTGCACCCGGGCGACATCATCGTCGGCGACAGCGACGGGGTGGTCGTGGTGCCCCGCGCCATCGCGATGGACGTGCTCGTCGAGGCCGAGGCGACGGTCCGCACCGAGACGGAGATCCGGCAGCGGGTCCGGGCCGGCGAGTCGGTGGGCGCCCTCTACCAGCAGTACGAACGGTTCTGACCATGGGCGGCAGCGCACCGTCCTGGGGCCGCCCGGATCCCCGGCTGACCGACACCGTGCGGGCCCTGCCCCGCGTCGGGATCCACCGCTGGCCGGTCACCTGCTGGCCGGCGCCCACCCTGCACCCGGCCGGCAACCCCGTCGTCATCGCCGAGGAGCACGGCGGGTTCGCCTTCGGCGGCAACAAGGTCCGCCAGGTCGACGTCCTGCTCGGCCAGGCCCGCGAGGCCGGCGCCGACACCGTCGTCACCTCGGCCGGACCACACTCCAACCTCTGCCGGGTGGTGGCCGCCGCCGCCCGCGCCGCCGGCCTCGACGTCCATCTCGTGCTGCGCGGCGAACCGCCGGCCGAACCCAGCCGCAACCAGGTGCTCTACGAGCTCGCCGGCGCCCGGCTGCACTGGGTGCGGACCACCGACGCGTTCGATCCCGTCCAGGCCGAGACCATGACCGCCATCGCCGACGAGGCCCGGGCGAACGGATCGACGACGGCCGTCGTCGACGTCCGCACCGCACCCGGAAGCACCCTGTGCGCGGTGGCCACCACCGCAGTCGTCGACGAACTCGCCGACACCCTCGCCGACCGACCACCGGACCGGATCATGCTCGCCGGCGGGGCCGGCAACACCGCCGGCGGCGTCCTGGCCGCGCTGGCCGCCCGCCGCGCCACCGTCGGCCTGGTGGTCGCCTCCGCACTCGCCCCGGCGGCCCAACTCCGGGCACTGGTCCGCGACCGGGCAGCCGCCGCCCTCGACCGGGCCGGGCTGCCCGCAGCCCTGCTCGACGAGGTGTCCCTGGAGGTCACCGACGGCCAACTCGGTGGCGGCCACGGGGTGCCCACCGAGGCGGCCGTCGCCGCGCAACGGGCCACCGCGCGGGCCAGCGGCGCGTTCCTCGACCTGACCTACAACAGCAAGGCGATGGCGGCACTGCTCGCCGACGACCGACCGGGTTCGTGGTTGTTCCTGCACACCGGCGGCTCACCCAACGTCTTCGCCCCGCATCCGTTCCCGTCCGACGTCCCGCACACCGACGAAGGAGCACCGCGATGAGCGACTACCGACTCCACCACATGACCTGGCCGCAGGTACGCGCGGCACTGACCACCGCCACCGTCGGAGTCATCCCGTTCGGCGCCACCGAACAGCACGGCCCCGCGCTCAAGGCCGGCATCGACTACCGGATCGCGGAACGGCTGGCCGAGGAGGTGGTCGCCGCCGCCGACGGTACGGCCCTGATGACGCCACCGATCCCGGTCGGCTTCTCCCCGCACCACATGGACTTCCCCGGCACCCTGACCGCCCGGGTGAGCACCCTCTGCTCGCTGCTGGAGGACTACCTGGCCAGCCTGGCCCGGCACGGCCTGGAACGGTTCGTCATCATGAACGGCCACGGCGGGAACCTGGCCTTCCTGCCCGCCTTCCTGACCGAGTACAAGCAGCGCACCGGACACACCGTGGCGGTGGTCCACTGGTCGATGATGGGCCGCGACGTGGTGGTGGACATCGCCCAGTCCGAGATGTACGGACACGCCTGCGAGGTGGAGACGAGCCTGGCGCTGCACCTGGTGCCGGACGTGGTGGTGACCGAGGAACTGGGCGGCCCCGCCCCCCTGCTGCCCTCGGCGCACGAGCTGCTGCGCGGTCAGGCCATCCCGGACCGGGCCGTCGGCGGGTTCACGCCCCGGTCACTGGCCGAGTTCAGCACCAACGGCGCACTCGGCGACCCGGCCAAGCACGACGTGGAGAAGGGCCGCAAACTCTTCGAGGCGGTGCGGGACCGCACGGTCACGCTGATCCGGCACCTCGCCGAGGCACCGACGGCAGGCGCGATCAGTGCCGAGCGGGCCGCCGCGATCAGCGCGGACTGGGGCGTACGCGGATGAGCGACACCGACGCCACCGCCCCCGAGCGCCGCCTCGCCGACCTCGGCATCACGCTCCCGCAGGCCCGGACCGCCTCCGGGGCGTACGACACCGTGGTGGTCAGCGGCGACCTGGCCGTGCTCTCCGGACACGGCCCGGTCCGCCCGGGACACCCGCTGCCCACCGGCAAGCTCGGCGCCGAGCTGAGCGTGCCCGACGGGCAGGCGGCGGTACGCCAGGCGACGCTGAACCTGCTCGCCACGCTGCGCGCCGCCGCCGGTTCCCTCGACCACGTGGAGCAGTTGCTGACGCTCACCGTGGCGATCAACGCCACCCCCGGATTCACCGAGCACGTCCCGGTCGCCGACACCGCCTCGGAGCTGCTGCGGGACGTCTTCGGTGAGCGGGGGCGGCACGCGCGGTCGGCGCTGGGGCACTCGTCGCTGCCCTTCGACGTCCCGGTGTCGCTGGCGCTGACCGCCCGGATAAGGGTCCGAAATACCCAGGACTGAAACCGAGATTGGCCCGGCCGGCCGCTACAGTGTCGATGCCGCAACCCGATATCAGAGGACGCACGTGACTTCCGACAACGGATCGAATCAGAGCATCCTGCGAGCAGTGGCGATCCTCGACGCCTTCCTGCTCGGGCGCCCCGAGTTGCGGGTCACCGACGTGGCGCGGCAGGCCGGGCTCGGTGTCTCCACCGCGTCCCGGCTGCTGAGCACCCTGGAATCCCTCGGCCTGGTCGAACGCGACCCGATCTCCAACCTCTACCGGCTGGGTCCGAAGACGGTGACCCTCGGCGGCGTGGCGCTCAACCAGTCCCCCGTCTACCGCGCCGCCCGACAGACCGCCCAGAACCTCGCCGCCGAGCACGGTCTCGGCGTCAACCTCGCGATCCGCCGCGACGACCACGGCTTCTATCTGGGCAACTTCGAGGGCCGCTCGGCACCCCGGGCGTTCTCGCTGATCGGCCAGTCGATCCCGCTGCACGCCACCGGCCTGGGCAAGGCACTGCTACTCGGCGTCGACCCGGCGCAGCGGCGGGTCCTGCTGGGCGACACCCTGGTCGGGTTCACCCACCGCACCATCACCGACCACGACCGCCTCGACGCCGAACTGGCCACCAGCGGGGCGCGCGGCTACTCGACCGAGGAGGAGGAACTCGCCCTCGGCCGGGCCTGCCTCGCCGCGCCCATCCGCAACGCCTCGGGCGAGATCGTCGCCGCGCTGTCCATCTCCGGCCCGCTGTCCGCGATCAACCTGGCCGCCCGCGAGGCGGCCCTGGCGACCGCGGTGATCGAGGCCGCCGACGCGGTGAGCGTCGCCCTCGGCCACCACGGCCCCGCCCGGGTCATCGTCAGCCAACGCTGATTCGCTGCCGGCCGCGCCTCCCGGCGTCAGGCGGTAGCGCACCAGGGTGCCCGTGCGGAGCAGCACCGCGCCCGCAAATCAGCCGCCGCACCGCGTCGGTGCCTCGGCGCGTACCCGCAGATCGCGTGGTTTTGTCCTGGGAAGCCGGGGAATGCCGGGCCCACCCTTCGCGGGGGTGAGCCCGACCGGAGAGGCGGACCAGGTGAGCGCAGACCACACCCTCGTACCGGCGGACCCGTGGCCACTGCCCCGGGACGCCACCGTCGCCGACCACATCGTGCAGCGGCTCGCCTGCTGGGGTGTGCGGCGGTACTTCGGCTTCCCGGGTGACGGCATCAACGGCATGACCTCCGCCCTGCAACGCACCGACGAGCAGGCACAGTTCGTCCAGGTACGCCACGAGGAGACCGCCGGCTTCGCCGCGTCCGCCCACGTCAAGTACGGCGGCGGGCCGATCGGGTGCGTCCTGGTCACCAGCGGACCGGGTGCCATCCACGCCCTCAACGGCCTCTACGACGCCAAGCTGGACCACCAGCCGGTGGTGGCGTTGGTCGGACACACCGCCACCACCGCCGAGGGCGGCGGCTACTACCAGGAAGTGGACCTGCTCGCGCTCTACAAGGACGTGGCGGCGGCCTTCCTCGCCCAACTCGACCACCCGTCCCAGGTACGTCATCTGGTCGACCGGGCGTGCAGGACCGCACTGGCCCGGCGTACCGTCACCGCGCTGGTCCTACCGCTCGACGTGCAGGACCTCGCCGCCATCCCGAACCCGCCACACGCGCACGGCTACTACCACACCAGCAGCGTGCCGAGCAGCGGCCCGACCGTGCCGCCGGAGGCCGACGTCCGGCACGCCGCCGAGGTGCTGGGCAGCGGCGAGCGGGTGGCCATGCTGGTCGGGCAGGGCGCCCTCGGCGCCGAGAACGAGGTCCGCGAGATCGCCCACCGGCTCGGTGCCGGGGTGGCCACCGCGCTGCTCGGGTTCACCGCGGTGGACCACCGGGAACCCTGGGTCACCGGCGCCATCGGCCTGCTCGGCACCCGCCCGAGCTGGCAGCTCATGAAGGAGTGCGACCGGTTGCTGATCGTCGGCAGCAACATGCCGTACTCGGAGTTCTATCCGGCACCCGGGCAGGCGCGGGCGGTGCAGATCGACAGTGACGGCACCCAGCTCGGCCTGCGCTACCCCACCGAGGTGAACCTGACCGGCGACGCCGCACCCACTCTGCGGGCCCTGCTGCGCGAACTCGGGCCGGGACCGGGACCGACCCGCTGGCGGCAGACCATCGCCGGTGCCACCGCCGCCTGGCGGCAGGCCCAGCGGGACCTGGCCGCACAGCAGGCCGACCCGGTCAACCCGCAGATGATCTTCGCCAGCCTCAGCGAACGACTGCCCGACGACGTGATGCTCGCCGTGGACTGCGGCACCGCCACCGCCTGGTACGCCCGCCACCTCCAGGTCCGACCCGGAATGTTGGCCAGCCTCTCCGGCACGCTGCTCTCCATGGGTGGCGCGATGCCGTACGCCCTGGCGGCGAAGTTCTCCCACCCGGACCGACCGCTGATCGCCCTGATCGGCGACGGCGCGATGCAGATGAACGGCGTCAACGAACTGATCACCGTGGCCAAGTACTGGCGCGGCTGGGCCGACCCCCGGTTCGTGGTGCTGGTGCTCAACAACCGGGACCTGGCGTTCGTGAGCTGGGAGCAACGCTCCACCGAGGGCACCCCGATGTTCCCGGACAGCCAGCAACTGCCCGACATCGCCTACCACCAGTGGGGCGAGGTGCTGGGATTGCGCGGCGAACTCGTCGACCACCCCGACCAGGTGCCGCAGGCCTGGGACCGGGCGTTGCGCGCCGACCGTCCGACGGTGATCAACGCGCTGGTGGACCCGGCGGAGCTGATGATGCCGCCGCACTTCACCGCCGAGCAGGCCCGCAAGACCGCCGCCGCGATGCTGCGCGGCGACACCGACTGGGCGGGCATCATCCGCCGCGGCCTGCCGAGCGTGGTCAGCACGTACCGCCCACGGCGCTGAGCTGATGTTAGGAGGGGTCCCCTGCTATACACCAGGCGATAGCAGGGGACCCTTCCTTACATATATCCGGCGGTCAGCCTCGGCCCTGGAACCAGCGGCGCAGGTCGGCCAGCGGACCGTCGCTGGTGCGGCGGTCGGCGACCGGATCCCGCTCGACCGGTCGGCGCGGCGTACCCACCAACTCCCGGCTCGGTGCGGTGAACGCCTGCTCGGGCTCGCCGTCGACCGCGGTGGCGATGATCCGGGCCACCCCGTCGATCACCCGGGACTGCACGGTGGCGCCGACCGAGTCGTTCGGGTCGTCCGGGTTCGCCGCGATGCCGGCGACCGCGACCTGCGGGGTGTACGCGACGAAGCTCTCCGTGGCGGCGCCGTCGGAGCTACCGGTCTTGCCGGCCACCGGGCGCCCCTCCAGGATCCGGTTCACCGCCGTGGCGGTGCCGCCGTTGCACTGCCCGAACGCGGACTGCTGGCCCACCGGGCAGCGGGCCGCGTCGGTGGCGGCCCGGGCCACGTCGGCGTCGAGCACCTCCCGGCAGGACGGGTCACCCACCGGCAGCCGCGCACCGTCCGGGCCGGTCACCGACACCACCGGCAGCGGCGCGCAGTACGTCCCCTCCGCCGCCACCGTCGCGTACGCGTTGGCCACGTCGAGCGGGGTGGTGACGGACACGCCGAGGGTGAACGCGCCCCAGTCGGCGGCACGCTGGTCGGCGAAGGTCGCGTCCGCCTCGGCCCGGAACGTGATGCCCAGGCGCTGCGCCATCTCCACCACCTTGTCCGGCCCGACCTGCTCGGCCAGCCAGACGAAGTACGTGTTCACGGAGCGACCGAAGCCGTCCCACATCATCCGGTACCCGTCCATCCAGGCCGGGTTGGCGTTGGCCGGGCACCACCGGCCGTCGCAGCTGCTGTTCCCCTCCGCCGGGTAGCGGGTGGGCAGCCGGCTCGGCGCGTCGTACCCGGTGGCCAGCGGCCGGCCGGACTCCAGCGCGGCGAGCATGGTGAACAGCTTGAACGTCGAGCCGGCCTGGTAGCCGGTCACGCCGGGTCCACCGGAGATCAGCGGGTTCACCGTGTTCGGGTAGTTGGCCTGCCCGTCCGGGTTCTCCGCGAGGCTGTAGTGACGGTTGACCGCCATGGCGAGCACCCGGCCGGTGCCGGGCTCGACCGCCGCGATCGGCAGGGCGCGCGGGTTGCGGTACCCGTAGACGCTAATGGCCTGCTCCTGCGCGGTGGCCTGGATCTCCGGGTCGAGCGAGGTGACCACCGTGTAGCCGCCCCGACGCAGCGCCTGCTCACGCTCGGTGGGGGTGTCGCCGAACTGCGGTTGCTCCATCCACCACCGGCGCAGGTAGTCGCAGAAGAAGCCCCAGCCGTCCCGACCACCGGCGGTGGCGGCGCAGCCGTTGGCCTGCTCACTGGGGTTGAGGCGCAACTCCTCGGCCTTGGCGTCGGCGGCCTGCTCCGCGGTGATCGCACCGGTCGCGACCATGGAGTCCAGCACGTACGCGCGCCGGGCCAGCGCCGCGTCGGCGTCACCGTCGATCGGGCTGTACGCCTCCGGCGCCTGCACCAGACCGGCCAGCAGCGCCGCCTCGGCGAGGGTCAGGTCCGCCGGCACCGTGGAGAAGTAGCGCTCACTGGCGGCGGCGATCCCGTACGCCCCGGAACCGAAGTACGCGATGTTGAGGTAGCGGTTGAGGATCTCGTCCTTGCCGAGGCGCTGCTCCAGCGCGTTGGCGTACCGGATCTCCTGGAGCTTGCGCCCGACGGTCTGCTCGGTGGCCGAGGCCCGCTCCTCGGTCGTCCGGCTCGAGTCGGTCTTGAGCACGTTGCGCACGTACTGCATGGTCAACGTCGAGCCACCCTGCTCGGTGCCGCCCTCGGTGACGTTGGTGACCAGGGCGCGCGCCATGCCCCGCAGGTCCACCCCGCTGTGGTCGTAGAAGCGCCGGTCCTCGGCGGCCACGATCGCCTGCCGCATCACCGGCGTGATCTCGTCCAGCGTCACGTCGGCCCGGTTGACGTCGTAGAACGTGGTGATCAGCGTCTTGCCGTCGTTGGCGTAGAGGTAGGAACGCTGCGGGGTGGCCGGGGTCTGCAGCACGCCCGGCAGTTCGGCGTAGCTGCCCAGCGCCGCCTTGGCGGTCAGCCCGAACACCAGGTTCACCGGCAGCATGAGGCCCGCCACGACAAGGCCGACGAGCCCGCCGGCCAGCAGGACGGTGAACAGTCGCGACAGTGGCGTAGGGGTGGCCATGGTCACCAGGATTGCCGCGAATGCCACGATCCGACCACCGAATCGGCCCAGTTGTCAGGCAATTCACGGCCAGCTGCCAGCGGCCTCTGCGCTGGTCAGCCCGAGAACACCCGATGCCAGCTGATCAGACCGGGCAACAGGAGCACCGCGCCCACCAGGGACAGCAGGGTCAATCCCAGCGGTAACCGGGCACCACGTAACGCCTTGCGCAGGTGCACCTCGCGTACCTCACTGCGTTCCGCAGGGCTGAAATCCCGGTCGATCTCCAGCTCGGCCTCCCGTTCGGCGGTCTGCAACAGGTGCGCGGCCCAGGTGGTGAGCCCGGCGGCGATCACCCAGAGCGCCGAGTCCAGGGCCACCTTGGCGGTGGAGATCGCCGGATCGGGCGGACCGGTCGACACCGAGGTCAGCATGTTGATGCCGGCACCGGCGAAGAGCCCGGCCAGGAAGTTCAGCGTCGACGGCGCCGGTATCGGCAGGCTCATCGTCAGCCCCTGGCCGAGCTGTCGGGCCAGGGCAGGTCCGGCCAGGTCGTACCGCAGACCTCCCGGCCCATCGTGTCGAGACGCCGCAACACCTCCAGGGTCACCACCCCGTCGAGGGCGGCGGTGAGGTCACCGAGTTCGGTCCGGTACGCCACCATCTGTTCGACCACCTTCTTCATCGTCGGCGTCTGTGTCCGCCCGTCCCGCTTGGCGATCCGATCCCGGATGGTCCCCTCGATCTGGTCGACACCCCGCCGCCAGGCACGCAGGTGGCGCTCGGCCAGGAGCAGGCCGGCCGGTGGCGTGACCGGCTCCGGCGCGACGACCGGCTCCCGGAGTTCGGCCGGCTCCGTCCGCTGGTGGTTGAGCACCTCGCCATAGAGCTTCAGGCTCTCCAGCTGCACGATGCGCCAGACCGTGTCGGCGAGCTGGGCGGCCACGAACGGGATGCGCAGCCGCTCCTCCGGCGCCGTCGGCAGCAGCGTCGGCCCGGTCATCGCGGTACGCATCCGCTGGAACAGCGTCTGCAGGTGCTCCCGCGTCCCGCTGGCGGTCTCGGTGCACAGCAGGGTCGCCTCCAGCACCTGCGACAGGTCGATCTCCCGGCCGGGCACGGTCCACTCCCGTTCCCGCCCCGTCAGCCAGGTGTGCGCCACCTGCATCGCCGGGCGCATCGGCACTCCGGCGCGGACCAGGGCGCTCAGGCACATCGCGGTGGTGGCCTCTTCGCGGTTCCACGTGCCGGTGCCGCTGCGCCACCAGTTCTCGAACGGCCCACCCTGGTCCACCTGGCGCAACAGCCAGTTGCAGGCGTCCCGGACCACCGGATGGTCCACGCGCAGGTCGGCCTGGCACAGCCCGAGCACCACCCGCGCCGTCACCCAGGGCACCCGGGCCGGATAGAAGTTGCCCTCCGCCTCCTGCGCCCGGGTGGCCATCTCCACCAGCAGGTCGATGCGGTCCTGGTCCTGGTGTTGGGACGGCGCCGCCCCCTCGAACCCGAGCAGCAGGCCCAGCACCCAGTTGCGGTACATCCGACCGTGATCCAGGCTCTCGGCGGTCAGACCGGCCAGGTGCGGCATCGCCCCCAGCAACGCGTCCTCCTCAGCCATCGACCGCTGGATCTCGACGAAGTCGGCGTAGTCGGCGGTGTGCCCGTCCACCGGCTCGGGCAGTGAACGCTCCGGGTCGTCGTAGCGCCAGCGGCCGCGGATCCGCTCCGCGATCGCCTCCCAGGCGTCGATGTGGTTGAGCTGGTGCAGGGCACTGGCCGCGAAGACCGCCGCGCCCAGGTTGTCGCCCCAGGTCGAGTCGTCGACGCTTCGACGGCTCAACGAACGGCCCAGCCGGATCAACGTCTCCCAGGTGGTCAACAGGTACAGGCTGTCCGGGCGGGCCTCGTCCGGTGAGACGAGGCTGTCCAGCCGCCCCAGCGTCGCCTTCATCAACCGGTCACCGCCGCGTTGCAGATGCGTCCAGACGATCCGCTCCGGTCGGCGCCACTTCCGGTCGGCGTTCCACTGGTTGCGGGCGTGGTTCATCACCAGCCGTGCCCGCCGCCGCGACCCGATCTGGTACGCCCCGTCGATCTGATAGATCAGCTCGGCGTCGCGTAACTGCTGCAACGGGGCGCGCAGGTGACCCGCCTCGCGCACCGCCATCTGCAACTCCAGCACGCCGAGGCAGGCCAGCCGGTAGAGCGCCTCCTGCTGCCCCGGGTCGGTGACCTTGCGGGTGTAGTACTCCTCCAGGTCCTGCTCGGTCGGTACCCGGCCGCCGGGAGTGGCGTCGTACAGGTCGATCGCGGTCAACGCGATGTGCGCGTCGTCCTGTGCCAGGTGGCGCACCGTCTGCCGGTCCGTGTCGTTCAGGTCGCTGTCGACCAGCAGCTGGTTGACCAGCAACCGCCCCTCGGCCAGCACCGGGTGCAGCGCGTTGGTCGGCTCGCCCCGACGCAGGATCGCCGCCGCCGACTTCCAGCTCGTCGCCAACACCTGCAGACGGAGTCCGAAATCCGACCGCATCCGCTCCAGGCAACCGAACATCTCGTTGCGGACCGGCAGGTTGGCGTGCAGGTTCTCCAACACCACCAGGTAGTTCCCGGTGCTGCTGCGCCGTTGCTTCAACAACGCCAGCACCACCGACGCCGGGCCGTCCGCCGGGTCGCTCAGGTTGAGCCACACCACCCCGTCGCCCCGGGCCAGGCGCTGCTCGGCGACGTTGGCCACCAGCGCCGACTTGCCGCACCCGTGGTCCCCGATCACCACCACGTCGTGACCGACGTCGAGCGCCTCGTCCACCCGGATCGAGCTGGAGGTGATGCGATGCAGCCGGATGTAGTAGTCCAGCGTGCTCTGGCTGGGCAGCTGCGCGTGTCCGACCCGCTTGGGCCGCCACGACGCTCCCAGCGGCTCACCCCACTCGACCAGCGCGTAGCTCAACAGCACCAGCGGGCCGACCCCCGCCGCCGAACTACTCGCCGCGCGCACGGCGGCCTCGGGAAGCCGTACCCTGGTCGGCCCTTCGGGTGCCTCGATCTGGACCACGAGCGCGTGACCGGCGCCCGCGGCGAACTCGATGGTGACCTCGGGCTGGACCTGCAACGCCGCGCGCCGTCCCTCGGGCACCTGCGCGAGCAGGTCGAGTCGGGCGGCTCCGAGCAGCTCGAACGCGTCCGGGGCCGGCCCGAGTGCCTCGACGGTCTTCCACTCACCGGGCGGTTCGTCCGTCACGACGCAGCCCCCCCTCCGACCGATCACCCTGGGTCAGCCGACAATCACCAGGACACTTCGATGCTAGCCGCCGGACCCTCCACTGTCGCCGGACAGCTCGGCGCAGACCCGCAGGTACTTGGTGCGGACCAATTCGCCGTAGACATCGCCGACACCCGCGTCGGAGAGCGTGAAGCCACCACGCCCGAACGCCGTGCGGATCTCGTCCGCGTCACCCAGGTCGTAGCTCTCCATCCGGGTGGCGTACTGGCGCACCGCCGCGGACAGCTCCTCCAGATGCACCGACAGCAGTCCACGCCAACTGGCGGCCCGTTCCCGGAACCGCAACTCGAAGTCGTCGACCAGATCGGACACTCGATGCCGGTCGTCCATCTCCTGGTCCGAGTCGGGCCAGGAGTTGCCGTGGTGCAGACGCACGGTGGTGACCACCGACCCGCCGGGCCGCAGCAGCTCCGACCAACTGCCGATCACCGTGGCGGCGGCGTCGCGCGCGAACCGGGTCAGGAACGCGTCGGCCACCACCAGGTCGAACAGGCCGCCGTCCACCAGCCGGCGTACGTCGTCCTGCCGGGTGATGTCGGCCTTGTGCACCTGGACGTCGGCGCCCACCTGGGTGGCGTACCAGTGGCAGGCCAGCAGCGGAGTCTGGCACTTGTCCACCACGTGCACCTCGAAGTCGGCCAGCCGAGGACCGTCCGTCGACCGGATGGCGTGCAGCACGTACGCCAGGGTGGTGTAGTCGGCGGTGCCGCTGATCAGCACGCGACGGGCACCGGCGCGCACCGCCTCGGCGAGCTGCCGGTGATAGAACTCCGCGTGCCACTGCGGGCTGCTGACCATGTCGAAGAGGCGGAGGTACTGCCAGGCGGAGTGATACCAGGAGCAGTTCTTCTTGTCCTGGTGCGACGGGCCGCACGACATCGGCGCCATCGCGTACAGCATGCTGGCGGTCTTCAACAGCGACCGGGTCAGCTCCGGCCCGGGCGGACGGTGCGGCGCCTCGTCGGCGGTGGGCACCCGCCGCATCAGCTCCTCCCAGAGCAACGACGCCCGTTGCACGTCCTCGGTGTCCTGACTGACCACCCAGGACACCACGCCGTCGCCACCGACCTCCTGGCGGACGACCACCTGGCGGTCGATGAGCCACATGTCGGTCATCGGCACCTGCACGGCCTCACCACTGATCCGCACCGGCACCTTCACCGGATGCAGTTCGTTGGCGCGGTCCTCGTCCACCTGACGGTCCACGTCCCCGCTGCCCACGTCCTCGCCGGGCACCAGGTACATCCGCCGGACCACGGCCCGCTGTGCCAACTGGCGGAACACCGCCCGGGAGAACAGGTCGGCGGGCCGGCCTACCGCGGAGTACGGCACGATCTGGCACAGCTCCCGGTGCACCCCGGAGGCCAGTCCCTGGATCAGCTCGTCGATCGCCGCGCCGGGCAGCCGCACCCGTTTGGTGTCGGTGCCCTCGTACGACGCCCGGAAGAACAGGTTCGCCCGGCGCGCCCGTTCGATCAACTCGGCCGGGGTCACCCCCCGCTCCGGCGCGCTGTTCGGATCGGCCATCTCGGCGACTCCCCTCACCGCAGCGACGCCGTGACCACCAGGTGACTGCCACCCGGCGCGGACACGACATCGCGGACCTGCCAACCCGCTTCCCTGACGGCGCCGATGACGTCAGAGGGGCGGAACCTTCGGGACTGGAAGCAACGGATGCGGTGCCCGGCGGGCAGTGGGTGGTCGCCCATCACCACCGATCGGCGCAGCACCGCCTCGCCAATCACCACACCGTCCTGCCAGCTCAGCACGAACTCCAGCTCGGCGTCGGTCAGACCGGCGGCGAGCAGTGGTTGCAGCGCGGCGGCGCGGAACTGCGACGACCGGTAGGGCGCGAGGACGTCCTGCGGTGACTCGTCGGCCGGGCCTGCCGCGACACTGAGCAGCAGCACGTCGCCGGGGCGCAGCGCGGCGGTGATGTTCGCCAGCGCGGTCGCGGGCTGCTCGACGTTGCCCAGCGTGTGGCCGAGCAGGCAGCCGACGACGGGCTCCGCCTCGGTACGCCAGCGTTCCACGCCGCGCGAGGTGCCGGCCTCGATGTCCCACACGTGGGAGTCAACGCTCATCCGGTCGCCGCCGAAGCGGGTCAGTCGGTCGCAGGCGATCCCGAGCAGCGTCTCGCTGAAGTCGAGGGCCAGGTACCGCCGGCAGGTCCGACCCCGGCTGGCCAGGCGGGACAGGAAGGCGCGACTGCGACCGCCGTTGCCCGGACCGATCTCGGCCACGGCCAGCGCCCCGGCGGCCACCACCCCGGCGGCGATCAGGGCGTCGGCCTCGTGCCGCGCGGAGGCCAGCATGCTCAGGTAGCCGGCCGAGCGGGCGTACGCGTCGTGGGTGTGGGCGGCGCTACCGGCGTAGGCGAACTTGAGCGGGACCCGGCCGGCCCGGATCGCCTCCATCGCAGTCAGCCGATGCTGCTCGCACTCGAAACGGGGGAGCTCGGTGCGAGGAGCGGAATCCGACCGGGAGTCGACCAGCGGCGAGACGGATCGAACGGGCAACGGACCACCCAGCACGCCCCATGCGCGTATCGCCTCTGCCACAACGTCCTCCGACGAGGTCAGGGCCGACCGTCGATTGCTCAACAATAGGGTTCGGACGCAACTCCGCGCACCTTTAGGAGTGCTGCCATTTCGCAATCTGCAATACGCCCACTCAGCGGCCGATCCAATTAGCACAGAAGCAGGACCCGGGAATCAATCCATCAGCCGACGTGAATTGGGCCGAACGGAGGATGGAGAGGCCCGGGCCGCAATTCTCACGAGACCTCACTCCGTCCCGCCGCCGTACGCGGCCAACTCGGCCACGGCGGCATGGGCCACGGCGCCGAACGTCGTCGGCGTGAAACGGTGCACGCGTTGCCAGCCGCCGGACAGCCCGCCGACGTCGTCGACGCCCTGCTCCACCAACAGCACCAGCGGTTTGTCCAGGGCCAGCGCGGCACCCTTCTCCTCGATGAGGCAGGCGTGGGTGGCGTACTGCCGGCCCGTCCCGTCGATGGGCCGCTCCCGCGTCATCAGCGAGACGACGTACCCGGCGCCCCGGATACCGTCGAGCACCGCCGCGTCCTGGCCGTTGTCGCAGTCCCGCCCGCTGCGCACGGCGAACCCCCGCCCGGCCAGCAGGTCACGCAGCAGGCGTACGTAGTCGTCGTCCCGATCGTCCGAACAGGACAGGAAGACGGTGCCGGCCGGGTCCGGCCCGTCGGGACGAGCCGCGCTCTCCCGCACCTCGTCGAGCAGCCGATCGGCCCGCATCCGGTCCCCGGCGAGCAGCCGGAACGCCTGACACTTGATCAGCACCTCGTTGGCCTCGGCGGCCAACCCCGCCGGCGCGGTCCGACGGTCCAGGGTGAACATGCCCTTCAGGCGCGCCCGCTCACCGTGATAGAAGACCGACGCCTGGGCCTCGACCTCGGCCAGGTCGACGTGCAGGACGACGGCGACACCGTCCTCCGACCGGTCCAGGGCGAGCTCACCGGTGGCGACCAGGCCCGTCGACAGTGGATCGAGGACGATCACGTCGAAGTCGTCGACCGTCGCGTGCCGCGCCGCCGCGTCCAGGTTGCCGGCGACCACCAGACGCCGCACCAGGGGACTTCGGGTCAGTTCCTGGTACAGCCTCCCCGCGTCGGTGTCGCACAACAGCACGGACAATCGGGGAAACGTCGACACGAAACCGGCTCCATGAATGTCTCAGCCCTGGGAAATGAGCACCCATGGTGGCACGGCGACGATCGAGTGCACCTCGGCGTAATGACCGCCCCGACAATGGCCGAACAGTGCCGGCGATCACCGGCACGCCCGTCGACGGCGATCAGGTGTTTCTCCCGAGCCGCCGAAGTGGGCACCGACACCGTCGAGTGGTATGGCAGGCGGTCCGGAAGCCGACAGAGTTCCGCGGCCGGGTCGTCAGGCCGTGCCCAGCGGTCCGGCCCCGCCCGGGCCCGCCGATCCCAGACCGGTCGGACCCGCCGTCGCGACACTGGCACTGGTGGCGTCCCGCAGGATCTCCCGGGGCAGCAGCCGACCGGACCGGTAGGCGATGCCGATGCCGGCGATCAGCACGAAGATCGCCCCGAAGGTCTGCAGGGAGCCGATCAGTGCACCACCGAGACCGAGCAGCGGACTGGCGATCATCAGCATGGTGCCGTCACCCATGCTGAACATCCCCGACCGCGCCACCGCCCATCCGGTGAGCAGCCAACCGACGCTGTAGAAGGTCGCACCGACCAGCACCAGCGACCGGGCGGTGGCGCCGAAGACCGGGGTGTCCTCGGCGAACCCGGCGAAGGGCAGCATCAGCACCGTGCCGGCGATGCTGACCAACAGCCCGGCGACGGCACTGCGGCGACTGCGGGTGGCGGCGAGCAGGCCGGCCAGGCCGAGCAGGGCCAGCAGCCCGAGCCAGATGGCGGCGACCCAACCGATCAGGTACACCGCGCGGCCGTCGGCCGGGTACGGGTCGTTGCCCACCCCGCCGTCGCTGGCCATGGCCACCGCGCCGTAGAGGATCGCGTACGCGGGCAGCAGCCAGACCGCGGCGCGGGCCAGGCGGCGCAGCGACCAGGCCCAACTCGCGTTGGTGGCCGGACCGGGTGGTCCCGGATCGTCGACGAAGGGCAGGACGCCGAAGCCCCCACCGGTCCGTCGGGTGCCGAGCGGCCCGGCGGGATCGTGTGCCCCGGGTACCTCCGGCGGGGACCACAGCCGTTTCAGCGGATCCATCGGTCACCTCGCTCATCCACGAGCGGTGCCGGGACACGCCGAAGCGCCCCGATGCCTGGTCACCACCCGCCTAGGACCGATGGTGGCAGGCACCGGAGCGCCTCATGAGCATTTCTCGCATTTGCCCGGACGCAGGCCCGGACCGGGTCACCCCGGCCCGGACCCGTCCCGGATCAGCCTCGCTCGCGCTGGTCGGCCGGGTCGTTGAGCAGACTTCCCGGGGAGACCGGCTCCGGCGCGGGCAGACCCTGCGGCTCCTTGCCGCCGGTGGCCTGCGCCTCGGCGACGCGTACCTCGTTGTGGATCTCCTGGGCCGCCCGGGCGGCGGCCTGCGCGGCCTCGGCCGCCTCCCGCTCCACCGCGCTGGCGTCGGCGGACGCCTGCTGGGTGGGTGCGTCGCCGACCATCTGGTTCAGCCCGCCGAGCGCGCCGCCCATGCCCTCCAGGGCCTTGGTCAGTTCGGCCGGCACGATCCACACCTTGTTGGCCGTGCCGTTGGCGATCTGCGGCAGGGCCTGGAGGTACTGGTAGGCCAGCACCTTCTGGCTCGGGTTGGCCTGGTGGATGGCGTCGAACACGGTCCGGACCGCCTTGGCCTGACCCTCGGCCTGCAGGATGCGGGCCTGCCGGTCACCGTCGGCGCGCAGCACCGCCGCCTGCTTCTCACCCTCGGCCGAGAGGATCTGCGACTGCTTGTGGCCCTCGGCGTTCAGGATCGCGGCCCGGCGGTCCCGCTCGGCGCGCATCTGCTTCTCCATGGAGTCGCGGATGCTCGGCGGCGGCTCGATCGCCTTGATCTCCACCCGGGTCACCTTGATGCCCCACCGGCCGGTGGTCTCGTCCAGCACCCCGGAGAGGTGCCGGTTGATCTCCTCACGGCTGGTCAGCGCGCGCTCCAGGTCGAGCGAACCGATCACGTTCCGCAGCGTGGTGACGGTGAGCTGCTCGATCGCCTGGAGGAAGTTGGAGATCTCGTAGGTGGCCCGGACCGAGTCGACGACCTTGAAGTAGAGCACGGTGTCGATCGAGACGACCAGGTTGTCCGAGGTGATCACGGGCTGCGGCGGGAAGCTGACCACCTGCTCGCGCATGTCCACCTTCGTCCGCACCGCGTCGACGAAGGGCACCAGGATGTTCAGCCCGGGGTTGAGCGTCCGCTTGTACCGGCCGAGCCGCTCGACCACGTCCTGACGCTGCTGCGGCACGATCCGCACCGACTTCGCCAGGGTGATCACCGAGATCAGGGCAAATGCTATCAAAAGGACGGGTATGACTAGTTCCATCCGTTCACCTCTCCGCTTCGGGTAGCTCGCCGGGCGCCGCAACGTCCCGCCAGACCAGGGCTACCGCTCCCTTGACCTGAATAACCTGCACCCGTTCACCGGGTGCCAAAACCTGCGTGGCGTCGTAGGCCCGCGCGCTCCACACCTCGCCGTCGATCTTCACCATGCCCGCAGCAGCGTCGACCTGCTCCAGCACCAGGGCCGACGAACCCTCGATCGCCTCCACCCCGAAGGCGGTCTCGCCGGTCTCCATCGCGGTCTGCTTGTGCCGCTGGATGACCGGCCGCGCCGCGAGCACGGTCAGCGCCGACACCACGGCGAAGACGACAGCCTGTATCGCCACCGGCGCTCCGAGCGCGGCGGCGCCTGCGGCGGCGAACGCACCGACCGCAAACATGATCAAGAACAGGGTCGCCGTGAAGATCTCAGCGACCGCTAGTACCACACCCAGCACGATCCACAGCACGGCATCCACGTACTGATCGTGACATGACAATGCACGTGTCATCGAACTGTCATGATCGGAGGCGCCTGACCATCGCCCCCGAAGGAGCCTTCGTGTCCCTGCGTCCGGAAACGATACGACACGTCGACGCCCTGGTAGCCGACGCGCAGTCCGCCGGCCACGTGCCGTCGCTGGTCGTCGGCGTGGTGCGGGACGGCACGCTGGCGCACCTGGCCGCCGCCGGCGAAGATCCCCAGCCGCACGCCGACCTGCAATACCGCATCGGCTCGATCACCAAGACCATGACCGCCGTGCTGATCATGCAGGAACGCGACGCCGGACGGCTGGCGCTCGACGATCCGCTGCGACGGCACCTGCCCGAGGCCGAGGCCGCCGGGCCGATCACCCTGCGCCAGTTGCTCGGGCACGCGGGCGGGCTGCAACGCGAGCCGGACGGTCCCTGGTGGGAGCGGAGCGAGGGCGCCGACCTGCACACCCTGCTGGCCGACTTCGGCGCCCCGAAGATCGCGCTGCCCGCGTACCGCACCCACCACTACTCGAATCTGGCGTTCGGCCTGCTCGGCGGCGCGCTGCAACGGATCACCGGCACCGGATGGGCACAGCTGGTGCGGGAGCGGATCCTGACGCCGTTGGACATGCACCGCACCACCTACGCCGCCACCGCGCCGTACGCCCCCGGGTACGTGGTGCACCCGTGGCACGACACCCTGCGCGAGGAGCCGCGGACCGATACCGGGGCGATGGCCCCGGCCGGGCAGCTCTGGTCGACCGTGGAAGACCTGGCCCGCTGGGCGGCGTTCCTCGCCGACCCCGACCCCGCCGTACTCGCCCCGGACACCCTCGACGAGATGTGCGCCCCGGTGTTCCTCAGCGATCTCGACTCCTGGCGGGGCGGCTACGGCCTCGGCATCCAACTCACCCGCCAGGGCGAACGCGTCTACGTCGGGCACGGCGGCTCGATGCCCGGCCACGTCGCCGTGCTGCTGGTGCACCGGTCCAGCCGTACCGGTCTGGTCGGCTTCGCCAACTCGTACGGCTTCCGCACCGGCGGCATCAGTCCGCTCGGCCTCCAGGTGCTGAACCGGGTGCTCGACACCGAGCCGGCACCGGTCCGGCCGTGGCGACCCGCCGACGCCCCGCCCCCGGCCGACGTGGCGGCGCTGACCGGCCGTTGGTGGTGGATGGGCACCGCGCTCGACGTGACCTGGGACCACAGCACCGGCGACCTGGTGGGCACCCTGCGCGGCGACCGGGTCAGCCGCTACCGTCCGGACGGCCCCGACCGCTGGCGCGGGCACAGCGGCGCGGAGATCGGCGAGGTCCTGCGGGTCCGCCGCGACCCCGCCGGCCACCCGGTCGCCCTGGACATCGCCACGTTCCTCTTCACCCGCACCCCCGACGACGTCCCGTGACGGGGGCGGGCCGGCTCACTCGGTGACGAAGTCGATCAGGCGTTCCATGGAGTTGATCAGTGGGGTCTCCACGTCGGCGAAGGTGTTCACCCGGGACAGGATGTGCCGCCACATGTCGGCCGGTTCGGCGACACCGAGCGCGGCGCAGACACCCTCCTTCCACGGGCGTCCCGGCGGCACCACCGGCCATGCCGCGATACCCAGCGCCGACGGCTTCACCGCCTGCCACACGTCGACGTAGGGGTGCCCGGTGACCAGCACGTGCGGGGAGTTCACCCGGGCCACGATCCGGCTCTCCTTCGAGCCGGGCACCAGGTGGTCGACGAGGACACCGAGCCGGCGGTCGGGTCCGGGACCGAACTCCCGCACCCGTTCGTCGAGCGCGTCGACGCCCTCCAGCGGCTCCACCACCACGCCCTCGATCCGCAGGTCGTCACCCCAGATCCGCTCCACCAGCGCGGCATCGTGGACGCCCTCGACCCAGATCCGGCTGGCCCGGGCGACCCGGGCGCGGACACCGTCCACCGCCACCGAGCCGGACGCGGTACGCCGACGCGCCGCCGGCACCGGGGCGCGGGCCGGTCGACGCAGCGTCACCGGACGACCGTCGAGCAGGAACGCGGCCGGCAGCAACGGGAAGTTGCGCCGCTTGCCGTGCCGGTCCTCCAACACGACCGCGCCGGAGTCGAAGCCGACCACCGCTCCACAGAAGCCCGAGTCGGCGTCCTCGACCACCAGATCCGGTTCGGCGTCGACCTCCGGCGTCACCTTCCGCCGCCGCCAGTCCCCCGCCAACACGTCGTCGCCATACCGCCGCCCCATCCGATCACGCTAACCGCCGGTCCCGCACGCGCCGCCGCCGACTCGCCGCCGCCTCCCCCGGCCCGCCGGGTGCGATGCACTGCAAAAGCCGCGTCTACTAACAAATCACGTGGCAGAGTCGCATGATCGACGCGCCGGGGAGGCGGGCGCGCGGCAGCCGAGACAGGGGTGGGCGTCAGCACGTACTCTTTCCGCATGTCCACCCCCGCTGCGGGTGCGGCCATCCTCGCGCCGCGCCGGTCGAGCCGGTTCGTTGCCTGGGTGCGCGCATGGCGCGCCGGGCTCGTGCCCTTCGACGAAGTCGCTGACGAAGTCGCCGGTGACGAGGAGCACCTCGTCGCCGACGCGCCCGGCACCTGGACCGATGTGCCGCTGGGGGACGCCCTGCCCACCCTGGCCAAGCTCTCGCCGGACGAGATCCGACTGGTGCTGCCGGCCCCCGGCGACCCGCGCGGGCTGCCCGGCCCCGGTGACTTCGCCGGCGCCGCGCTGGTGACCGGCGAGGCGGTGATCGCCGGTGCGCTCGGCCTGATCCCTGAAGTGCGGGTGCACACCTCCGGCTCCGGGGACACCTTCGAGACGGTGCTCTGGCGGGTCTACCCGCTGCCGCCCAACGCCCCGGCGGCGTCGCTCACCCTGCCCGGCGCCGCCGAGGCGGAGGCGGAACTGGCCGCCGCCCTGGCCGACACCACCGCGGCGCTCACCCGGCTCGACGTGGCCCAGTGGCGCCCCGAGCTGGCCGGCGCCCTGGAGGCGCTGCGCCGCCCCGACGGCACCACCGACCTGCCGCCCGGATTCGACCCGCGCTCCCGCCGACTGTTCGCCCGCGCCGCCGTGCTCGACCGGGTGCTCGCGCTGGCCGGGCACGCGGCACCGGGCGGCGCGGTGAACAACCACGAGGCCCAGCAGCGCGACGCCGCACTGCGTCCGCTCACCACGGCCTGCCGGCAGGCCCTCGTCGCCGCCTGCAACGCTCCCCTGCGGCCCTGAGACCGACCCGCCGGCTCAGATCTCGTCGATCAGGTCGGCCACCGAGTCGACGATCCGGGACGGCCGGTACGGGTAGCGTTCCGCCTCGGTGCGGGTGCTGATCCCGGTCAGCACCAGGATCGTCTCCAAGCCGGCCTCCAGGCCGCAGAGGATGTCGGTGTCCATCCGATCGCCGATCATCGCGGTGCTCTCCGAGTGCGCGTCGATCGTGTTCAACGCCGAGCGCATCATCATCGGGTTCGGCTTGCCGACGAAGTACGGCTCCACGCCGGTCGCCTTCGAGATCATCGCGGCCACCGACCCGGCGGCCGGCAGCGCGCCCTCCATCGACGGGCCGGTGGCGTCCGGGTTGGTGCAGATGAACCGCGCCCCGTCGTCGATCAGCCGGATCGCCTTGGTGATCGCCTCGAAGCTGTAGGTGCGGGTCTCCCCCAGCACCACGTAGTCGGGCGCGAAGTCGCTGAGCACGTAGCCCACCGCGTGCAGGGCCGTGGTCAGCCCGGCCTCCCCGATCACGTACGCGGTGCCACCGGGCCGCTGATCGGCCAGGAACTGGGCGGTCGCCAGGGCGGAGGACCAGATCGCCTGCTCCGGCACGTCCAGCCCCATCCGGGCGAGCCGGGCCTGGAGGTCGCGCGGGGTGTAGATCGAGTTGTTGGTCAGCACCAGGAACGGCTTGCCGGAGGCACGCAGCCGGTTGACGAACTCCGGCGCGCCCGGCACGGGCTGCCCCTCGTGCACCAGCACACCGTCCATGTCGGTGAGCCAACTCTGCACGGGCTTGCGGTCATGCATGATCGTCATCCCTGGGGTGTCGGGCCGTCGGTGCGGTCAGGACGGACGGCGCGGCGGGACGCAGCAGACCGTGGGGCAGGTGTCCCACATCGGCAGCTCACCGAGGCGACGACGCAGCTGCGCGCCGTCCGGGTCGATCCGCTCCCGCACCAGGTCCCGCACCATGGCCACGTAGCGCGGGTCGACGCCGGGGGTGGCGGCCCGGACGAAGTCCAGGCCGAGCTGCTTGGCGGTGTCCAGCGCCTCGGTGTCCAGATCCCACACCACCTCCAGGTGGTCGGAGACGAACCCGATCGGGCTGACCACCACCCCGGTCGCACCCTGCTCGGCGAGGGTGGCCAGGTGGTCGTTGACGTCCGGCTCCAGCCACGGCACGTGCGGCGGGCCGGAGCGGCTCTGCCAGACCACGTCGTACGGCAGGTCCGGGGCCGCGGCGGCGTGCACCAGCCGCGCCGTCTCGGCGAGCTGTGCGGTGTACCGGCCGCCGTGCGGCCCGGCGCTGTCGGCCGCCGAGATCGGCACGGAGTGGGCGGTGAAGACCAGTCGGGTGCTGTCCCGCCGGGCCGGGTCGAGCCGGGTCAGCGCCTCGCGGACCGCGTCGACGTGCGGCTCGACGAAACCGGGATGGTCCCAGAACTGCCGCAGCTTCTCGATCACCGGCGCGTCGGCACCGACCGCCGCCCGCGCGGCGGTGACGTCCTCCTGGTACTGCCGACAGGAGGAGTAGCCGCCGTAGGCGCTGGTGACGAACGCCAGCGCCCGCCGTACGCCGTCGTCGCGCATCTGCGCCACGGTGTCGGCGAGCATCGGGTGCCAGTTCCGGTTGCCCCAGTAGACGGGCAGGTCGAGGTCGTGGGCGGCGAAGTCCGCGCGGATCGCGGCGAGCAGGTCCCGGCACTGCTGGTTGATCGGGGACACCCCACCGAAGTGCTGGTAGTGCTCGGCCACCTCGGCCAGCCGCTCCGGCGGCACACCCCGCCCCCGGGTCACGTTCTGCAGGAAGGGCAGCACGTCGTCCGGCCCCTCCGGGCCGCCGAAGGAGAGCAGGACCACCGCGTCGTACGCCATGGGCCCATTCTTGCCGGTGGCCGGCGGCGCCCCGGCAACGCCCCCGGGTCCGGTCGGTAACGCCCCCGGGTCCCGGATGTTAGGAGGGGTCCCCTGCTATACCTGAGGCGTTAGCAGGGGACCCCTCCTACATCTCTAGGCGCCGATGGCGTGGTAGCCGCCGTCGACGTGCACGATCTCGCCGGTGGTGGCCGGGAACCAGTCGGACAGCAGCGCCAGGCAGGCGCGCGCGGCCGGTTCCTGGTCGGCCAGGTTCCAGCCCAGCGGGGCCCGCTCGGACCAGGCGTCCTCGAACTGCTCGAAGCCGGGGATCGACTTGGCGGCCATGGTGCGCAGCGGCCCGGCGGAGACCAGGTTGCTGCGGATGCCCTGCTTGCCCAGGTGCAGGGCGAGGTAGCGGGAGGCGGACTCCAGCCCGGCCTTGGCCACGCCCATCCAGTCGTAGACCGGCCACGCCTGGGTCGCGTCGAAGGTCAGGCCGACCACCGCGCCGCCCGGCGACATCAGCGGCAGCGCCGCCGTCGCGAGCGACTTGTACGAGTACGTGGAGACGTGCAGCGCGGTCGCCACGTCCTCCCAGGAGGCGTCGAGGAAGCCGCCGCCGAGGCAGCTCTGCGGGGCGAACCCGATCGAGTGCACCACTCCGTCGAGCCCGTCGACGTGCTCCCGGACCTTGTCGGCCAGCCCGGCCAGGTGCTCGGGGTTGGTCACGTCCAGCTCGATGACGGGTGCCGGCTCGGGCAGCCGCCTGGCGATCCGCTCCACCAGCGAGAGGCGGCCGTACCCGGTGAGCACGACCTGCCCGCCGTTCTCCTGGGCGAGCTTCGCCACCGAGAAGGCGATGGAGGCGTCGGTGATGACGCCGGTGACGAGCAGCCGCTTACCGGCCAGCAGTCCGGACATTACGCTCATTCCTCCGTGCTCAGGATCAGTGGCCCATACCGAGGCCGCCGTCGACCGGGATGACCGCACCGGAGACGTACCCGGCGCCGTCACCGGCCAGCCAGGTGACCACCGCGGCGACCTCGTCCGGCGCGGCCATCCGGCCGGCCGGGATCGACTTGAGGATCTCCGCCTTGCGCTCCGCGGTCAGCACCGCGGTCATGTCGGTCTCGATGAAGCCGGGCGCGACGACGTTGGCGGTGATGTTCCGGGTGCCCAACTCCCGGGTGATCGAGCGGGCCACCCCGACCAGGCCGGCCTTGCTGGCCGCGTAGTTGACCTGACCGGCGCCGCCGGAGAGGCCGACCACCGAGGACACGAAGATCATGCGTCCCCACTTGGCCCGCAGCATCTTCCCCGAGGCGCGCTTGGCGCAGCGGTACGCACCGGTCAGGTTGGTGTCCAGCACCCGGGTGAACTGCTCCTCGGACATCCGCAGCAGCAGCGTGTCGTCGGTGATCCCGGCGTTGGCGACCAGCACCTCCACCGGCCCCAGCTCCGCCTCGACCGCGCTGAACGCGGCGTCGACCGACTCGGCGTCGGTGATGTCGCACCGCACACCGAACAGCCCCTCCGGTGCCCCGCTGCCCCGGTGGGTGATCGCCACCCGGTCGCCCTGCTTGGCGAACGCCTGGGCGATGGCCAGACCGATTCCGCGGTTGCCGCCGGTAACCAGCACAGTTCGAGACACGGTGGGGTCCTCTCCGGAAGATCGCTGCGGGTTGGAGACTAGGCGCTACCGCACGGTAATCACTAACCCGCCCCGCCCGGCACCGGCACCGTCCGCGCCGATGAACGGCCGGGCCCGCAGGGCCGGTCGGCCGAGTGGGCCGGTACGCCACCACGGGTGTACGATCATCGCGTTTGCGGGCCGCCCGACGGCACCGCTCGTCCGGACCCCGACCGCAGGAGGTGATCGCTGTGCGAGATAGCGATCCTCCCAGTCGTGGCCGGGCCGACCGCCAGTCACGCTGAGCACCGCTCCGCCTGAGCTGGCACCGCTCCCCACGCACCCCCTGCGCCACCGCCCGGCCCACCCGCCGGGGCGACGGAACGCGCGGGTGCGACCGGAAGCCGTTCGGTCACGACTTCGTGTGCGCCTCCTCGATCCACCCCCACGCGGTCCACCCCGCCCGGACCGCCGTCGCCACCCGGAGCGTTCCATGAGCCGTTACGTCGCCCCGCTGGGCTTCACCCTCGCCGCCGTCTGGGTGGCCGTGCTCTTCGTGCTGGCCAGCAGCACCCACTGACCCCGCGCACGGCCGCACCGGTCAGAGCATCCGGGACGACCAGAGCAGACTGAACGCCCCGGCACAGAGCGCCAGCAGCAGGGCGATGCCGGCATACCACTGGGTGATCTCCCGCGCCTCGGTCCGGAAACCGATCGAGCTGCCCATGTCCTGGTACACCTGCTTGAGCTCGTTGACCGTGGCCGCCTCGTAGAAGTAGCCCTCGGTCGTCTCGGCCAACTCGGCCAACGCCATCCGGTCCACCGGCACCCGCTGCAACTGCCCACCGATGTCCACGTGCCCGGTGTCGGTGCCGAAGGCGATGGTGGAGACCGGCACGTTCGCCGCCTGCGCCGCCGCAGCCGCCTCCTCCACCGACCGACCGGCCGTCCGGAAGCCGTCGGAGAGCAGCACGATCCGGGCCGGCGGGATACCCGCCGCACCGTCGGCCGGCACCGAGCGGATCGCCTCCAGGCAGGTGAAGACCGCCTCACCGGTCGCGGTCGCCTCGGCCAGCACCAGCCCGTCGATGGCGCTGGTCACCGCCGGGCGGTCCTTCGTCGGCGGCACCAGCACGTTGGCCGACTTGGCGAACGACACCAACCCGACGTTGTAGGTCTCGGGCAACTCCCCCACGAACTGCTTGGCCGCCTCCTGCGCGGCCTCCAGTCGACTGGGCGCCACGTCGTCCGCCTGCATCGACAACGACACGTCGATGGCGAGCATGATGGTGGCCCGTTCCAGCGGCTCCCGGGTGTCCACCGCCGGACGGGCCAGCGCACCGGCCAGCACCAGCAACGCGAGCAGGAACGCGGTCGCCGGCACGTGCCGCCGCCAGCCCAGCCCCTTCGGCGCCACGGTCCGCAGCAGGTCGACGTTGGTGAACCGCATCGCGTACTCGCGGCGGCGCAACTGCCGCCACACGTACAGCGCGGCGAGGGCCAGCACCGGCAGCACGGCCAGCAGCCACCACGGTTGGAGCAGTCGAATCATCGCGTCGTCCCCCGGGTGCGGGCGTGCCGCTGGGCGGCCACGAAACGCACCATGTCCAGCAGCCAGTCTCGGTCCGTACGTAGGCGCAGGTGTGCGGCGCCGGCCGCGCGCATCGCGGCGGAGATCTCGGCCCGCTGGGCGGCGGCCGCCGCCGCGTAGCGGTGCCGCAGGCTCGGGTCGGCGGTCTGCACCTCGTGCAACTCCCCGGTCTCCGGGTCGACCACCGGCAGCACCCCCACGTCGGGCAACTCCAGCTCACGCGGGTCGACCACCTCGATCGCCAGCACGTCGTGGCGTACCCGCAGCTTGCGCAGCGGCCGGGCCCACTGGGCCGGCGGGGCGAGGAAGTCGGAGACGACCACCGCGACCCCGCGCCGCCGGGGCGGGCGGTTGAGCATCTCGATCAACGCACCGAGGTCACCCCGGCCCGGCTGGATCGGGGTACCGGCGATGGCCCGCAACATGCCCTGCGCCTCCTTGCGCCCGGACCGGGCGGGCAGCCGGACCAGACGCCCCGGCCCGGGCGGTTCGGGCGTCGCCCGCCAGCCCCGCCGGGCGGCGGGACGCTCACCACCGCTACCCACCACCGCCCCGATCCGGTTGCCGCCGCGCACGGTCAGGTGTGTGATCGCCGCCGCCGCGGCCACCACCACGTCCCGCTTGAGCCACCGGCCGGTGCCGAAGTCCAGGCTGGCCGACAGGTCCACCGCGAGCCACGTCTCCAACTCCCGGTCGGCCACCGTACGCCGCACGTGCGCGGTGGTGGTCCGCGCGGTCACCGGCCAGTCCATCCGCCGGACGTCGTCACCGGGTCGGTACTCCCGCGACTCCCCCGCCTCGCTGCCCGGGCCGGGCAGCAGACCGGCGTAGTCGCCCTGCAACAGCCCGTCCAGCTTCCGGGTGACCATCAGCTGCAACCGGGACAGCACCGCGCCGGAGCGATTGTCCGCCGCGTTCGGTGACTGCTGGGGGGAAGGGGTGCTCGGGGTCACGGCCGCTGCCCGGGCCACCCTGAGGTCGGCGCCACCGGACCCGGTGGCGTGGCCTGCTGCCGGGGCGCCACCGACGGCAGCGGGATGGTCGACATCACCCGGTGCACCACGTGGTCGGCCGGCACGTCGTCGGCGAGCGCGTCATAGCTGAGGACCAGTCGGTGACGCAGGATGTCCGGCGCGATGTCCTGCACGTCCTGCGGAAGGGCGTAGTCCCGGCCACGCAGCAGCGCCAGCGCCCGGGTCGCCCGGACCAGCCCGAGCGAGGCCCGTGGGCTGGCACCGTACTGGATCAGTTGCGCCACGTCGGGCATGCCGTGCTCGGCCGGCGTACGGGTGGCCAGCACCAACCGGACCGCGTAGTCGACCAACGCATTGTGTACGAAGACCTGGTCCGCCTTCTGCTGCAGGGCGATCAGGTCCGCGGTGTCGAAGACCGCGGTGGGCTCGGGCGGGGCCACCCCCATCCGGTAGACGATCTCCCGCTCCTCGGCGTCGGTGGGATAGCCCACGACGATCTTCATGAGGAACCGGTCCCGCTGCGCCTCCGGCAGCGGGTAGACGCCCTCCTGCTCGATCGGGTTCTGCGTCGCCATCACCAGGAACGGGTTGGGCACCCGGTGCGTCTCGCCGCCGATCGAGACCTGACGTTCGCTCATCACCTCCAGCAGCGCCGACTGCACCTTGGCCGGTGCCCGGTTGATCTCGTCGGCGAGCAGGAAGTTGACGAACACCGGACCCAGCTCGACGTCGAACTTCTCGCTGGACTGCCGATAGATCCGGGTGCCCATGATGTCGGCCGGCACCAGGTCCGGGGTGAACTGCACCCGGGCGAACGACCCGCCGACCACCCGGGCGAGCGTCTCCACCGCGAGCGTCTTGGCCACCCCGGGTACGCCCTCCAGCAGGCAGTGCCCTCGGGCGAGCAGCGCCACGAACATCCGTTCGACCATCCGGTCCTGCCCGACGATCACCCGCTTGATCTCGAACAGCGCCCGCTCCAGCAGCGTGGCGTCCTGCGCCGGAGTGGTCGGCGAAGAGACCGCCGAGGGCGTTGCCCCGTTCGGCGTCGGAGCGTCGGGCGTGGTCGGCTGGGCCACCGGTCCTCCACAGCGTGCTCGGTCGTTGCGGCGTGTGCGTCACCAAGCCTCGCATGCCCGACTGAGTACCGACTGGGGGAGCGACCGATTTCCGCCACGCCGTTGCGCGCCAGGCGAATCGCCGATCGCCAGTGGACAGATGCCGCCCCCGCGTGTGTACCATTCTTCCGTCGCCGGGCGGCTTCCCCCGTGGCCGCCCGGCGCTCAATCTTTTCCCTCGCCCTAGACTGGGTGCGATGGACGATTCCGACACTCCCGTCGAGGCGCTGATCTGTTCGGCCCGAGGGTGTCGCGCCCCCGCCGGGTGGGCACTGCGCTGGAACAATCCCCGCCTGCACACGCCGGAGCGGCGCAAGACCTGGCTCGCCTGCGAACTCCACCGCACCTCTCTCGGTGACTTCCTCACCGCGCGGGGCTTCCTGCGGGAGGTCACCCCGCTCCCGGGATCGCCTACGCTCGAAGAGTGAACGCGTACAACGGACTTTCATGGTGAGCGCGAGGAGTGAGCTTGCGAGCCCCGCAGCCGCGAACGAAAGATCAGCTCAGTGAGCGATGACGCCCCGAACGCCTCGGTGTCGTCCGGTCCGCTGGAGCCCTGGCCGGACACCGTACGGTGGCAGTCGATCTCGTCCGATCTGATCTGGGTGGAACTGCTGCGCCTGTCGGCCGTGGTGGTCGTCGTCTCGGCGGGCATCGGCATCGGCTGGGCGCTCAGCGGCACCTGGCCGTTCGGCGCGGCGCTCGGTGCCGTGCTGCTGTTCGCGGTCTGGCGGGCGGTGACCATCGTCCGCGCGGTACGCGCCTGGGGCTACGCCGAACGTGAGGACGATCTCCTGGTCCGGCACGGGCTGTTGGTGCGCCGCCTCTCCATCGTCCCGTACTCCCGGATGCAGTTCGTCGACGTCAGCGCCGGCCCGTTGGAGCGGGCGTTCGACCTGGCGACCGTGCAGTTGCACACCGCGGCGGCGGCCAGCGACGCCCGGGTGCCGGGCCTGCGTCCGGCCGAGGCGTCCCGGCTGCGGGACCGGCTCACCGCGCTGGGCGAGGACCGGGCGGAAGGGCTGTGACGGGCCCGGTCGGGGCGGCACCGGACCGACCCGAGCCCCGCACGGGAGATCTGGCGCCACCGGTCACCGATCCGGGACCACCCGACACGGACACCTCGGCGGTACCGCCACCGGAGCAGAACCAGGGCGGACCACCGGCTGGGCCCGCGCCCTCTGCCCCGCCGGTCGCCCCCGGCACGCCGTTCCCACCGGCGACGCCCCACCGACCGGGCACGCCGTATCCGCCCGGGGTGCCGTACCCGCAGGGCGGGCCGCACCAGCCGGGCGCGTCGCACCCGCACGGTGGGCCGTACCAGCCGGGCGCGCCGTACCCGCCTGGGATGGCGTACCCGCCGGGAGCGCCCTACCCGCACGGCGCGCCCTACCCGCCGTATCCCGTCGGGCCGGGGTACCCGCCCGGCGGGTCGCCGGACGCGGCGCAGGAGCGGCAGCGGCTGCATCCGCTGAGCCCGGCGCTGCACGGCGCGAAGTCGTTGGCCGTGGTCATCGCCGGACTGTCCTGGTCGACGCTGTCCCGGGTCGGGTTCGGGTGGTTCGTGGCCATGGTGATCGTGCTCGCGCTCGGCGCCACCGTGCTGGCCGTGATCAGTTGGTACTACACCGGCTACCAGGTGGTGGGCCGGGAACTGCGCATCCACGAGGGGCTGCTCTGGCGGCGGACCCGAGCCATCCCGCTGGAACGGCTCCAGGCCGTCGAGGTGGTCCGCCCGCTGCTGGCCCAGCTCACCGGCCTGGCCGAACTACGGCTCGAAGTGGTCGGGGGCGGCAAGACGGAGGCGCCGCTGGCGTACCTCAGCGTGGCCGAGGCGTCGGTGTTGCGCCAGCGGCTGCTGGCGCTCGCGGGCGGGCCGGCCGTCGCTCAGGCCCGCACGGGCGCGGCGGTGCCGGGCGGGCCGGCGGATCAGCAGCCGGAGACGACGGCCGGCGAGGCGGCCGGCCCTCCGCCGGGACGGCCGTTGCACGCGGTCGAGAACCGGGACCTGCTGATCAGCCAGTTGCTGACGCCGCAGGCGTTCCTGCTGCCGCTCGGCGTGGCCTTCGTCACCGTGCAGTTCCTGTCGGAGGGATCGTGGTCGTTCATCGCGGTGGCGAGCACGCTGACCGCGATGGCGGGCATCCTGCTGCAACCCGTTCGTCGGGTGCTCGACGACTGGCGGTTCCAGCTCGCGCGGGACGCCGACCGGCTGCGCATCCGCAACGGCCTGCTGGAGACGCGGGTGCAGACGGTGCCGCTGCACCGGGTGCAGACGGTGGGGATGACCTGGCCGCTGCTCTGGCGGATGAAGGGCTGGCTGCGGATGCGCCTGGAGGTGGCGGGCTACGCGGCGGGCGAGCCCGACCAGCGCAACCGGCCGGACCGGCTGCTGCCGGTCGGGGACCTGGCGACCGGGGAGACGATCCTCGCCGAGGTGCTGCCCGGGGTCACCCTGGCGTCGTTGCCGCTGGTCCCGCCGCCGAGCCGGGCCCGCTGGGTGAACCCGCTGAGCCGTCAGGTGCTCGGCGCCGGACTGACCGACGAGGTCTTCGCCGTCCGGTCCGGGCTGCTCACCCGTCAATTGACCATGGTGCCGTTCGCCCGGTTCCAGAGCGTCCGGGTGGTGCAGGGCCCGATCCAGCGGCTGCTCGGTCTGGCGACCGTGCACGTGGACACCGCCGGTGGGGCCGGTGCGGCGGCCGTCGACCGTGACCTCGCCGACGCCTGGGCGCTGGCGGCCGAGCTGACCGCCCGGGGCCAGGCCGCCCGTAGCGGCTGACCGCCGCCGGTCAGCGGGTGGCCGGGACCACCGGTGGTTCGGCCGGAGCGTCCCGGTCGTCCGGGGGTGGGTCGGTGGCGGCCCGGCGGGCCTTGCGCCGGGCCCACCACCGCTCGGCCGCGCCAACCGCCAGGAAGGTCATCCCGACGTACGCCCAACCGACCAGCACGTCGATCACGTAGTGCTCGCCGCTGTAGACCAGGGTGAAGGTCATCGCCAACGGGTACGCCAGCAGCAGCGGCCACCACCGGCGTCGGACGCTGTTCATGAAGAACAGCACCACGAACAGCGCGAAGGCGGTGTGCAGCGACGGCATCGCGGCCACCGGGTTCGAGGCGAGCTGGCCGGCGTTGAGCAGGTTACCGGCGCCGTGCATGCCGAACGCCCGCCAACCACGGGTGGAGATCCGGGCGACCTCCTCGATCAGCCCGTTCTGCGCCGCCCACCACGGCGGCGCGGCCGGGTACAGGAAGTAGGTGACCAGGCCGGTGGCGCAGAGGAAGAACCAGCGCCGCATGAAGGCCGCCCACCGGCTGCGTTCCCGCATCCAGAGCACGGTGGCGGCGGCCAGCGCCGCCACGAAGTGCGAGAAGTACACCCAGCTGACCAGGACGTCCCACCACCGCACCTCGGGGTGGTAGAGATGCTGCTGCAACCAGACGGTGGGCACCTGGCCGTCCATCGCCCAGCCGAACATCCACCGGTCCGCCAGGATCAGCTCGTACGCGTGCGGGACCGTCCCGTCGTGATAGGCGAAGCCCCGGGACAGGTTGTAGGCGACCAGCAGCAGCACCACCGGCACCCAGTCCCGGGCGAAGCGCAGGTGACTGCGCCACGGGCGGGCGGAGTTCCAGGCGATGGTCCCCGCCCAGATCCAGAAGAACGCGTACATCGGGTCGGTGGGCAGGCCGATGACGAGCCAGCCCGCCACGAAGGCGACGCTCCACACCGACATCGCGATCACGCGGCGGCGACCGCCGTCGGGCGAGGCGGACGGCTCGGTCGGGGCCGGGGGCTGGGGGTCGGTCACGGCAGACATCGCGGACAAGGTTAACGGCGCACCCTGAGGCATCCCACGCAGGACCACCTGCGTGCCGCCCCGCCGTGTCGGCACCGCCGTCGGCGCGGCGAAGCGGAGCCGGACGGGGGCCTTCCGGCGGCACGCGTCGCCGAGGACGCGGCGAGCCCCTACGCTGTGGCCATGCAGGCGCAGTCGGATCTCGCCCTGACGCCGGGTCTGTCCGCCCGGGTCGAGTTGACCGTCACCGACGCCGACACCGCCGAGGCGGTCGGCTCCGGTGACGTGCCGGTGCTCGGCACCCCTCGGGTGGTGGCGCTGGCCGAGGCGGCGACGGTGGCGGCGAGCGCGCCCCACCTGCCCGCCGGCTCTACCAGCGTGGGCACCCGGGTCGAGTTGACGCACCTGGCCGCCACGCCGGTGGGCCGTACGGTGGTGGCGCAGGCCAGCCTCACCACGGTCGACCGGCGCCGGCTGGTCTTCGACGTCGAGGTGACCGAGGGCGGGCAGCGGGTGGCCGAAGGCCGGGTGGAACGGGTGGTGGTCGACCGGCAGCGGTTCGTCGAACGCGCCGGCCGACCGTCATGACCGTCCATTTCGTCGAGGTCGCCGACCGGGTGCACGTGCTGCGCGAGCCCCTGCTCGCGGTCAACGTCACGCTGGTCTGCGGTGCCGGCGAGGCGCTGCTGGTCGACACGCTCTCCAGCGCGCGGCAGGCCGCCGAACTGGCCGCCGCCGTACGGGCGGTCACCGGTGATCCGCTGACGGTCGTCAACACCCACCACCACTACGACCACTGGTTCGGCAACGCCACGTTCGCCGCCGACCCGCCCCGCCCGGTGTGGGCACACGACCTCGCCGCCGAGGCGATGCGCGGCGACCCGGACGGGCTGCGCCGCCAGGCGTACGCGGAACTGCGCGACGAGCATCCGGAGCTGGCCGCCGAACTGGCCGACACGCCGCTGCTGGCCCCCACCCGTACGGTCCGGACCGAGGCAGCCCTCGACGTCGGCGGCCGGCAGGTGGTGCTGCGGCACCCCGGGCGCGGCCACACCGACGCCGACCTGGTGGTGCAGGTGCCCGACGCCGACGTGCTGGTCGCCGGTGACCTGGTGGAGCAGTCCGGCCCACCGGCGTTCGAGGACTCCTTCCCGTTGCAGTGGCCCGACGCGGTGGCCGAGCTGTTGCGGTGGACCACCCCGGCGACGGTGGTGGTGCCCGGGCACGGTGAGCCGGTCGACGCCGGGTTCGTCCGGGCACAGCACGCCCAACTGGCCGAGCTGGCCTGGCTGATCCGGGCCGGGCACACCGGCGGCGCGCCGCCGGAGCGGGTCGCCGCCGAGGCACCCTTCCCGGCCCGTCCGGCGCTGATCGCGGCCCGCCGCGGCTACGCCGAGCTGGACGGCACCGCCTGATCCGGCACCCTCAGTCGGCGAAGCGCTCGCGCACCTGCGCCCGGGTCGGCATGGCCACGGCCCCGCCCGGCCGTTCGCAGACGAGCCCGGCGACCCGCAGCGCGAACGCCACCCGCTCGATCCAGCCGCCCGGTTCGGTGGGCTCGCCGCCGACGAGCAGGTCCGCGACGAGCGCGGCCATCACCGAGTCGCCCGCGCCGGTGGCGTCGACGGCGTCCACCCTCGGCGCGGGCACGCGTACCGGATCGGCGCCGGCGGCGGCGACCACCGCGCCCTCGGGGCCCAGGGTGACCACGACGGTGCCCGCCCCCACCTCGCGCAGGTACGCCGCCACCGACTCCACCGGCTCGCCCGGGTAGAGCAGCTCCGCGTCGGCGGCGCTCAGCTTGACCAGGTGCGCCCCGGCGGCGAACTCGGCGACCACCCCGCGCAGCTCGGTCAGCGCCTGCGGACCGTCCAGCAGCCGGGGACGGACGTTGGGGTCGAACACCCGCAGCCCGGACGCCAGCGACCAGGCCCGACGGGCGGCGGCCAGGGTGGCCGGCTCCAGCAGCACGATCGACCCGCAGTAGAGCACGTCGGCGCCCTCGACCAGCGCCGCGTCGACGTCGTCGGCGGTGAGCAGCGCGTAGGAGGGCGGGTCGCCGTAGAAACGGAAGTCCGGTTCGGGGCCGGCGAAGGTGGTGACGGCCAACGTGGTCGGCACCGGGGCGGTGCGGGTCCCGACCGTACCGACCCGCTCGGCGGCCAGCAGGTCACGGATCCGTCCGGCCAACACGTCGTCGCCGAGCGAGCCGACGAACTGCACCGCGCCGCCGAGCCGGGCGATGCCGACGGCCACGTTCAGCGGGCCGCCGCCGACGGCCTGCCGGAAGACGGGCTCGCCGTCGCTCTCGGTGTCGAGCAGGTCGACGAGCGCCTCACCGAGCACCACCGCGTATCCCATTCCGGTCCCTTCCGTCGGCGTCCGCTGCCGCCCAGGCTGGCACAGCGATCTGCCGCCGGGCGTGCACGCCACGGTATTGGCGGGCACCGGCCGACGCGAGCCGGCATCGCGCACATCGAGGAACAGCTATTGCATCGACGGCGTCGGCGTGCTGGGATGGTGGTGCCGGATGGCGCGGGGGCTGCGCGCCATCGGCGCCGGGTCATGGACACGCGAGGGCATACATACGCGTCGACATATCACTGGCGGCATCGTGCCGGGAGGGCATAGACCCCGTGCACACGTCGCCGCATCGTCGCATTCGCCCCTAGCTGCGGGAGCGAACTTTCACCCTCCCGCGCGCTTCGGCGGGGCCACCCCGCACGGTGTGCCCCGCGAGTCAGGAGAACCTGTGCACCGACCTCGTCTGGCCGCGATGTTCTTCGCGGCCGTCACTCTCGCCGCGAGCGCGGTCGTCGCCGTGACGGCCAGCCCCGATCCGGCCGCCGCGCACGGCGCGGCGATGACGCCGGGCGCCCGTACGTTCCTGTGCTGGCGCGACGGCCTCTCCCCCACCGGTGAGATCCGGCCGCAGAACCCGGCCTGTTCCGCCGCGGTCGCCCAGTCCGGTGCCAACTCGCTGTACAACTGGTTCAGCGTGCTGCGCTCGGACGCCAACGGGCGGACCACCGGCTTCATCCCCGACGGCCAGCTGTGCAGCGGCGGCGCCACCGGCTTCCGCGGCTTCGACCTGGCCCGCAACGACTGGCCGATCACCCACCTGACCGCCGGCCGGTCCATCGAGTTCCGGTACAGCAACTGGGCGCACCACCCGGGCACGTTCTACTTCTACGTGACCAAGAACAGCTGGAGCCCGACCAGGGCGCTGGCCTGGAGCGACCTGGAGGAGCAGCCGTTCCTGACGGTGACCAACCCGCCGCAGCGCGGCGCGGTCGGCACCAACGACGGCCACTACTACTTCACCGGGACCCTGCCGGCCAACAAGACCGGCCGGCACATCATCTACTCGCGGTGGGTCCGCTCGGACAGCCAGGAGAACTTCTTCGGCTGCTCCGACGTCGCCTTCGACGGCGGCAACGGTGAGGTGACCGGGATCGGTGGCGGCACGACTCCGCCGCCCACCACCCCGCCGCCCACCACGCCTCCGCCGACCACCCCGCCGCCCACCACGCCTCCGCCCACCACCCCGCCGGCCGGCACCGGTGGCTGCGCTGCCACCCTGCGGGTGACCAGCACCTGGTCCGGTGGTTTCCAGGGCGAGGTCGAGGTCAGGAACAACGGCACCGCGGCGCTCAACGGCTGGACCGCGAGCTGGACCTGGCCGAGCGGCCAGCAGATCAGCCAGGTCTGGAACGCGACCCAGACCTCGTCCGGGTCGACGGTGTCCGCGACGAACGTGTCCTACAACGGAAGCCTCGGCGTCAACAGCAGCACGACGTTCGGCTTCCTGGCCAGCGGTAGCAGCACCTCGCTACCGACGGCCACCTGCGCCGCCCGCTGACGCGGTCGAACGCGGAACGGCCCCCCTGCGGAGTACCGCAGGGGGGCTCGTCCGTGTCTGAGATCAGCGCACCATGGACCCGACGACGGGCTTGGTGAGCAGCGCGGACTGGTTGCGCTGGATGCCCGGGTCCAGCGTCTTGGCCACGAAGATGGCGTGCCACACGCAGAAGATCAGGACCGTCCACACCTTGCGGGAGTGGTCGGCCTCCTCGCGCTTGTGCTCGTCCAGCAGGCGCAGCGCGTACGACAGGTCGAGCAGGTCGCCGGCGCCGGAGGTGCTCAGCACGTGCCGGGCCCACTCGTACATCTCGCCGCGCAGCCAGACCCGGGTCGGGGTCGGGAAGCCCAGCTTCTTGCGGTTGACGATGGCGGGCGGCACCACTCCCTGCAACGCCTGGCGCATGGCGTACTTGGTGGCGTCGGAGCGGGGCGGCAGCTTCAGGTCGACCGGGATCTTCGCCGCGACCTCGAACACGTCGCGGTCGAGGAAGGGCACCCGCACCTCCAGCGAGTGCGCCATGGAGATCCGGTCGGCCTTGACCAGGATGTCCCCGCGCAGCCAGGTGTAGAGGTCGACGTACTGCATCTTGGTGACGTCGTCCAGCTCGGTGCACTCGGCGTAGATCGGCGCGGTGACGTCGGTGTAGCGCACCGAGGGGTCGTAGCGCCGCATCAGGTGCTGCTTCTCCTCCTCGGTGAACATCCGCGCGTTGCCGTAGTAGCGCTCCTCGAGCGGCGTGGTGCCGCGCTCCAGGAAGCTCTTGCCCTTGACCCCCTGCGGGATGGCCTTGGAGACCGCCCGCAGACCCTTCTGGACCCCGCCGGGCAGCCCGTTGACGCTGCTCAGCGACAGCGGCTCACGATAGATCGTGTACCCGCCGAAGAACTCGTCCGCGCCCTCGCCGGAGAGCACCACCGTGACGTGCTCGGCGGCCTTCTTGGCCACGAAGTAGAGCGGCACCAGCGCCGGGTCGGCCACCGGGTCGTCCAGGTGCCAGACGATCTTCGGCAGCGCGTCGATCATGTCCTGCGGCCCGATCTTCGTCGGGATCGTGGTCACGTCGAGGTGGCGGGCCGACTCCTGGGCGACGTCGATCTCCGAGTAGCCGGGCACGTCGTAGCCGACGGTGAAGGTGAGGATGTTCGGGTTGAACTCGCGGGCCAGCGCCACCACCGCGGTGGAGTCGATGCCGCTGGACAGGAACGACCCGACCGGCACGTCGGAGCGCATGTGCATGCGGACGCTCTCGCGCAGCGTCTCGCGGATCTCGTGGTAGAGCTTCTGCTCGTCGGCGACCGGGCCGGGCCGGAACACCGGCCGGTACCAGCGCCGCACGTCGATCCGGCCGCCCGGGGTCCAGGTGAGGTATTCGCCCGAACCGATCCGGCTGATCCCCTTGTGCAGGGTGCCCGGCTCGGGGACGTACTGGAGGGTCAGGTAATGGCTCAGGTTCGCAGTGTCCACCCCGGCGTCCCCGGCGTACGCCGACTGCGCGAACGGCAGTAGGGCCTTCTTCTCCGAGGCGAGGTAGAGCCCGTCGGCGGTCTCCAGGTAGTGCAGCGGCTTGATGCCGTAGTAGTCGCGGGCGCCGAACGCCCGGCGCTCCTGCCGGTCCCAGATGACGAAGGCGAACATGCCACGCAGCCGGGTGAGCACCTGCTCGCCCCAGTAGTGGTAACCGGCGACGATCACCTCGCCGTCACCGTTGGTGGCGAACCGGGCCCCGTAGTCGCGGATCAGCTCCTCGCGCAGCTCGATGTAGTTGTAGATCTCGCCGTTGAAGGTGAGCAGGTAACGGCCGTCGGCGTAGGGCAGCGGCTCGTGGCTGAGCGCCACGTCGATGATCGCGAGCCGCTTGTGGGCGAACACCCCGTCCGCGTACCGGCCGGAGGCGTCCCCGACCACCTCGACGCCGGTCTCGTCCGGGCCACGGTGGTGCAGGCATTCCAGCGCTGCGGCGATGTTGTCGCGGTGGGCGGCGGCGTCGCCGCGGGCACTGAAAAAGGCCAGGAGTCCGCACATGGCCGTCATCTTTCCACGCGTCCGGATCGGGCGTCGCAGCACTGCCGGGCTCTGGACCGGAACGGGTTTCGGGGTACCGTCGGCACCAGCGATGCGGCGAAGGGAGCGGGGAATGACCGAGGAACGCACCGACGGCAAGCCGGCCGACGGCACGGAGTCGCACGACCCGGACTTCCCACCGGCGTTCCTGTCGTTCATGCGGCAGGGATGGCGGGACACCGGGCTGCCGGTCGACCCCCGGCCGGAGGTACCGAACTACGCCAAGCGTCGCGCGGCCCTCTCCGCGGCCTTCCCCGGCGAGACGCTGGTGATCCCCACCGGCGGCGAGAAGGTCCGCGCCAACGACACCGAGTACCGGTTCCGCCCGGGCAGCGACTTCGCGTACCTGACCGGGGACTACGACCCGGACGGGGTCCTGGTGCTGCGGCCCGACGGCTCGGGGCACGACGCCACGCTGTTCATGCGCCCCCGCTCCTCACGGGAGACCGACGAGTTCTTCCGCAGCCGCCATGGTGAGCTGTGGGTGGGCCGCCGGCACACCCTGGCGGAGAAGTCGACCGAGCTGGGGCTGCCCACCGCCGACCTGACCGAACTGGAGGCGGCGCTGGGCGACCTGGCCCCGGCGCGTACCCGGGTGCTGCGCGGGTTCGACGCCTCGGTGGACTCGGCCGTGCGCCCGTACGACGGGCCCCGGGCCGACGGCCAGCCGGCCCGCGACCGGGAACTGGCGATCGCCGTGTCGGAGTTGAAGCTGGTCAAGGACGAGTGGGAGATCGCCCAGCTCCAGGACGCGATCGACGCGACGGTACGCGGCTTCGAGGACGTGGCCCGGGTGCTGCCGGCCGACCGGGGCGTCTCGGAGCGGCTGCTGGAGGGCGTCTTCGCACTGCGGGCGCGGCACGACGGCAACGACGTCGGATACGGCTCGATCGTCGGGGCGGGCGAGCACGCCACGATCCTGCACTGGGTGCACAACCACGGTGTCACCCGACCGGGTGAGCTGCTGCTGATGGACATGGGCGTGGAGGGGCAGCACCTCTACACCGCCGACGTGACCCGGGTGCTGCCGGTCGACGGCCGGTTCACCCCGTTGCAACGCCAGGTCTACGACATCGTGTACGCCTCGCAGCAGGCCGGCATCGAGTTCATCAAGCCCGGCGTGAAGTTCAAGGACGTCCACCTGACCTGCATGCGGGTGCTCGCCGAGGGCCTGGCCGAGCTGGGGCTGCTGCCGGTGAGCGTGGACGAGGCGATGGACGAGTCGTCGACCGTGTACCGGCGGTGGACGCTGCACGGCTTCGGGCACATGCTCGGCATCGACGTGCACGACTGCTCCCACGCCCGCAAGGAGAAGTACCGGGACGGGGAGCTGGGCGAGGGCTACGTGCTCACCGTCGAGCCGGGGCTGTACTTCCAGCCGGAGGACGAGCTGGTGCCGGAGGAGCTGCGCGGCGTCGGCATCCGGATCGAGGACGACGTCCTGGTCACCGCCGCCGGTGCGGTGAACCTGTCGGCCGGCCTGCCGCGCCGGGCCGACGAGGTGGAGACCTGGCTGGCCGAGCAGCGCGAGGCGGGACCCCGCCTGCCGGGCTGACCCGTACGACCTGCCGAAGGGCGGGCCTTTCCAGTGGGCGAACGCTCGCCGCTGCGAAGGGCCCGCCCTTCGTCATGCCCCGGTGGTGCCCGGCGCTTTCGGTGTTACTCCCCCGATTGGCAGCCGCACGCCCGAGCTGAGGCAGTTATGGGGTTTTTTCGTATTAGTCATCCTCGCGAAGATGCTTCTCATACGGTGTTCATCAGAGGCTACAGGCTGTTTGTAGCTACTCGCGCCGCTTAGTACGGGTGCGGGTCAGTCTGGTAGGAGGAAAGGGCGGAAGGCTCTGATGTCCAATGACGAGTTGACTTCGTACGGTGGGCCGCCTCCGGTCCCGCCAGGTCGACGACGACGCAAGATATGGGTGGCGGCCGGAGTCGCCGGCCTCACCGGGGTGGTCGGACTGGCCGCCCTGGGCGGCGTGGCCGCTCGGGACCAGAAGTCCGGGGACCGCAACAACGCCTCGGACGCCCAACCCGCGGCCGCGCCGAAGTCGGAGGCTCCCGGCCCGACCACCGGCGAGGACGGTCGGGGCGACGAGGAGCCCGGTCGGACCGGCGCGGAGCACAAGGGCCGCGAGGCGTCCTCCGGCGAGCAGCGTCGCGACGACAAGGAGCGGGGACACGAGGTGCCCTGCGACAGCGACAAACTGATCCAGGCCATCGAGCACGCCAACGACAACCGCGGCGGCACGCTGGAGCTGGCCAAGGGGTGCACCTACGAGCTGACCCGCTCCGACGTGGGCGACGGCACCGGCCCCAACGGGTTGCCGGTGATCACCCAGGCGGTCACGCTCGCCGGGCGCGACACCACGATCGTCCGGGCGGCGAACGCCGAGCCGTTCCGGATTCTCAACGTGGGCCGCAGCGGTCACCTGACCCTGAAGAACGTCGTCGTCAAGGGTGGGCTTACCCATGCCGACCCGATCGCGGCGGCGAGGGCGAAGGTCGATCTCTCCGCCAAGGCCGTCGCGAAACCGGCGAAGGCAGGGGCCGGCACGAACGCGAAGGCGGGCGCGAAGGCGGGCGCGAAGGCGGCCACGCCGACGAAGGCCCCCGCCGCCAAGGCCGCCGCGAAGGTCCCCGCCGCCACGGGTGCCTCGGCCACCGAGGCCGCCCGGGGTGCCGGTGGCGACGCCACACTCGTCGACGTCGCGCCGGGCGACGGCGCCGGCCTGCTCGTGCAGCGGGGCGGCCGCGCCGACGTCGAGCACAGCGAGTTCCTGCTGCACCACGCCGGCGGCAACGGCGGCGCGATCGCCAACTTCGGCACCGCACGGGTCGCCCACAGCCGGGTGGCGACCAGCAGCGCCGGTGGTGTCGGCGGCGGCGTGTTCAACGCCGGGGTGTTCCGGCTCGAGGAATCCTCGATCACGGACAACAGCGCGGTCGCCGGCGGCGGCATCGGCAACGGCGTGCCCGGCCTCGGGCTTCCCGGCGCCGGTGGCACGCTCTGGGTCTGGAAGAGCACCATCGAGCACAACCGGGCCACCGACAACGCCGGTGGCGTCCTCACCTATCGGGGCACCGCGACGCTGACCCAGAGCAGGGTCGTCGGCAACCACAGCGGCGAGGACGGCGGTGGCCTGCTCGCCCTGGGCGACGGCCAGCTCGCGTTGGAGAAGGTCCTGGTGGCCCGCAACTCCGCCGACGACACGTCCGGCGGGCTGGGCGTGGGACCCGAGAGTACGGCGGTGATCGCGCAGAGCGAGATCACCGACAACGTCGCCGAGCGCAACGGTGGCGGACTGGCCACCTACGGGGGCACCGCCGTCGTGCGGGACACCGCGATCGTGGCCAACCGGGTGGTCGGCCAGAACTCGGTGGCCGGCGGCATCTACAACGAGGGCGGCCAGGTCCGGTTGGAACGCTCCACGGTCCAGGCCAACTTCTCGGTGCTGCCGCCCGGTGGCATCTACACCACCAACGACGGCGTGCGGATCGACCGCAGCTCCGCGGTGACCGCCAACCGACCGACCAACTGCTCCGGCAGCCCGGTCGTGCCGGAGCGCTGCTTCGGCTGATCGTTCCTTCTGCGTACGGGTGAATCCAGAGCACGACCACATAGACGGGCTCCTCCGCCGCGTGCGGAGGAGCCCGGGTCGCGTACCCGCCCCGACGGACGTCGGCGGCCGATCGCCACGGACTTGGACTGTATTGCACCCTTCGGAGCGCTTGCACCACTCCCATGCTGAGCGTACCCAATGTGGGTTTATCTCAGATATGGGCCCGAAGCGAGGAACACTCTCATACGGTGCATGTGGGAGCTACAACCGATTTGTAGCAGGGGAAGCTCACCCGCGTGTGACGACCCTGTCTGGTACGACGAGAGGGCAGAGAGCTCCGATGTCCAATTACCAAGCTAAGAACAACGCTGCGGAGCCGGAGGTGGCGCCGAAGCGGCGTCGCGCCTTCTGGCTCGCCAGTGGCGTCGCCGGTCTCACCGGCGTGGTCAGCATCGCCGCCGTCGGAATCGGCGCCGGCGCGGTCAGCGCCGACGGTCTGCGCTGGTCCACCGCCCAGCAGGTCAGCTCCGACAGTGACCGGGGCCCGGACGCCGCCGAGGGGCACGAGGGCAAGAAGCGGGACCGCGGTGGCGACCAGCGCGACGACCGCGGTGGCCACGACAAGGACCGTGGTGGCGACGACCGCAAGGACCACGAGAAGGAGGTGCCCTGCGACTCCGACAAGCTGATCCAGGCGCTCGTCTTCGCCAACGACAACCACGGTGGCGTGCTCAACCTCGCCAAGGGGTGCACCTACTCGCTGACCCGTTCCGACCTGGGCGACGGCACCGGCCCCAACGGCCTGCCGGTCATCACCGAGAACGTCGTCCTCAAGGGGCACGACACCAAGATCGTCCGGGACGCCACGGCCGAGGAGTTCCGCATCCTCAACGTGGGACGCGGCGGGAACCTGACCGTCAAGGGCCTGACCATCAAGAACGGCCAGACCCGGGCCCTGCCCGTCAACGGGGACACCCCGGAGGCCGTGTGGTCGCGGTTCTCCAACTCGGTGGAGGCGACCAAGGCCGCCGAGGCCAAGAAGGAGTACCTGCCGCTGCTGCAGGCCGCGCCGAAGGGTGCCGCGCTCAAGGCCGCCCAGGCCAAGGCCGCTCCCTCGGTGCTGCTGGAGCCGGAGTCCAACGACGGTGGCGGCGTGCTCGTGCAGCCCGGCGGCAGCGCGTCCTTCTCCGACACGCACATCGTCGCCAACCAGGCCGGTGGCGTCGGTGGCGGCCTGGCCAACTTCGGCAAGGCCGACCTGCACCGCAGCACCGTGGCCGACAACACCGCGTTCCTGTACGGCGGCGGCATCTTCAACGCCAGCGTGCTGCGGGTGGCCGAGTCGAGGATCATCAACAACGACGCGATCATCGGCGGTGGCGGTGTCGCCAACGGTGCCGCCTTCATCTTCCGCGAGGACATCGACGGCGGGACCGCGTTGATCGAGAAGACCGAGATCACCGGCAACGAGGTGCTCGGCTTCGGCGGTGGCCTGCTCGACATCGAGGGCAACACCACCGTGCAGCACTCGAAGATCCTGCACAACACGGCGGTCCTGGCCGGCGGCGGCGTGACCGCGGCGGGCGACGACAGCACCCTGGAACTGGCGCACGTCGAGCTCGCCAAGAACACCACCGTCGGTGTCGGCGGCGGTCTGGCGCTCGGCTTCACGGCGATCGCCAACGTCTCGGACAGCAAGATCGTCGAGAACAAGGCCGGCTTCTTCGGTGGCGGTGTCTTCAACGGCACCGGCGAGGCGACCTTCCGCAACAGCGAGATCAGCGGCAACCGGGCCGTCGGCCCGCTGGGTGTCGGTGGCGGCATCTTCACCGTCTCCGGCGAGATCGACCTGGAGAAGACGAGGGTGTCGCACAACTTCGCCACCCTCGCGCCGGGCGGCGTGTTCAGCTTCATCGGCCAGGTGAACGTGGACGACAAGTCCGCGATCACCGCCAACAAGCCGACCAACTGCGCCGGAACCATCACCGCGATTCCGAACTGCTTCGGCTGATCACCAGGCCGAGGTGACGACCCGGCCCCGTCGGACCGATCTGCGGATCGGATCGGCGGGGCCGGACCACGTGCTACCGCTGCACGAAGACCGCCACGCTGCGCGCCGGCACCTGGAACGTACCGCTGGAACGCGCGAACGACGCGGTACGCAGCACCGGGTCGGCCGAGGAACGCAGCACCGGATGCAACGACACGTCCGCCCCCCGCAGCGCGTCGACCCGCTGCGTCGCCGCCTGCGGAGTGCCGTTGAAGACCACCGTCACCGACCGCCACGGCCCGCCCAGGCCACCCGCGTCCAGGGTCATGGTGAGCACCCCGGGCGTCTCCGCCGGGCCGGAGAGCGGGAAGGCGACCCGCCGTTGCACCTCCCGTGCGGTGGGCAGCCCGAAGACCGGCGTGGAGGCCCGGATCCGCAGCAGTTCGGCGTACCGGGCGTCGGTCAGCGCGATCGCCGCGCAGTCCGGGACCAACGCCGGATCCGCCAGCAGCGGTCGGGCGTACGACCACTTGTCCCGGTTGTCCTCGGCCGGCGGAAGCCCGATGCCGAAACCGTTGCCCTGCGTGCAGTCCCAGCGGATCTGGTTGAACCAGTCCCCCGAGTTGTACGAGTTGCGGTCCAGCGACTTCGACCGCAGCCGCTCGGTGCCGGTGGTCACGAACCCGGCGCCCTGACCCATCACCACCGTGCTCAGCGCCAGCACCTGCATCCGGGCCCGGTCCGTGGCCGAGGTGCCCTGCGGCAGCTTGTAGGCCAACGCGTCGTACAGGATCTCGTTGTCGTGCGCGTCGACGTAGGTGATCGCCTCGCCCGGCGCGTCGGTGTACCCGGCCGGCGAACCGTTGTAGTCCACCTGTGCCCCGGTCACCTCCCGACCACCGGAGTCGGTGAACCGGTAGCCGCGCAGGTTGCCGGTCAGGCCCACCTTGACCAGGTCGTGCTGGTGCAGCAGCCGGGTCCGCTGCTCGGCCGCCGAGCCGTTGACCGGGTCGCCGTTGGGGTCGGTGAACAGACCGGAGGCGAAGCCCTGGTGGCGGGGGTTCTCGTCGAACGGGCCGCCCCCGCGCACCGCGTCGCGCAGCCGGTCGTTGAACGTGCCGATCCCGGTGCCGGCCATGTTGGCCTGGGTCGCCTGCACGAACCGCGCGTCGTCGGCCACCTCGCCGAAGTTCCAACCCTCGCCGTAGAGCAGGATCTTCTTGCCGTCCACGCCGTCGCGGGCCACGGTCAGCCGGTCCAGCGCGGCACGGGCGGCCAGGATGTTGGCCTTCGGGTGGTGGCCCATCAGGTCGAAGCGGAACCCGTCGACCTTGTACTCCCTGGCCCAGGTGACCAGGGAGTCGACCACCAGCTTGCCCATCATGGCGTGCTCGGGTGCGGTGTTGGCGCAGCAGGTGGAGGTGGCCACCGCGCCGTCGTCGAGCAGCCGGTGGTAGTAGCCCGGGACGATCTGGTCGAGCACCGAACGCGGGTCGGTGCCGGCGGCCGAGGTGTGGTTGTAGACCACGTCCAGCACCACCCGCAGGCCCGCACCGTTCACCCCGGCCACCATCTGCCGGAACTCCACGGTCCGGCGCGTGCCGTCCGGGTCGACGGCGTACCCGCCCTCGGGGACGGTGTAGTGCAGCGGGTCGTACCCCCAGTTGTAGCCGTCGGTGTCCTTCACCGCCGCGACGCACTCCTGCTGGCGTTCGGAGTCCGGGGGTGCGGCGGCCAGGTCGCAGTCGGGCTGACGCTGGTCGGCACGCCGCTCGGGGATGGTGGCGAAGTCGAACACGGGCAGCAGGTGCAGGTGGGTCACCCCCGCGTCACCGATCGACCTCAGGTGCCGCATCCCGGCGGTGCCCGGTTCGGTGAAGGCGAGGAAGGTACCGCGACGCGCGGCCGGCACGGTGCTGTCGGCGATCGAGAAGTCCCGCACCGACAGCTCGGAGATCTGCACCTTGGCCGGCGCCACCGCACTCGGCTTGCGCAGCGCCGACCAGCCCGCCGGTGCCAGCTTCGGGTCGGTCAGGTCGGCGATGAGGCTGTGCGTGGAGTCCGCCGCCAGCGCCACCGAATACGGGTCGGTCACCGAGGCGGTCACCACCTGCTGGGCCGCCGGCTGCCACGCCTGCACCCGGTACCGGTAGTACGTGCCGGTCCAGTCCCGTGCCCCGCGCACCGACCACACACCGGTGCGGTCGTCGCGACGCATCGCCACCACACGCGGCGTGGCGGTGGGCGAGTCGAACAGTTCCAGCGCCACCGTCCGCGCGGTCGGCGCCCACACCGCCAGGGACGGCACGCCACCGGTGAAGGTGGCGCCCAGGCGGGCGGTGGTGGCCGGGGCGTAGACGTCGTCGAGGACCCCGGGGAGCTGCACGCCGGTGGCACCGAGCAGGGTGCCGTCGGCGGCCCGCTCGGTCACCAGCACCTGCCCGCGCAGTGCCGCCGGCACCTTCGCCAGGTCCCGCTTGTCCAGGGTGAAGGCGCGCCGGTCCCACAGGTGCGGGAACCGGTCGCGCTGCGCCTCGGTGAGCCCGTTGCGGCGCGCGGTCAACGGCAGCGAGGTGTACGTGCCGACCAGGTCGCCGTCGACCACGCGTACCCCGCCGGTGGGTGCGGTCACCAGCGCGTACGCCCGACCGTCGGTGGGACCGGTCCGCCAGGCGACGGTGCCCCGGTCGATCCAGTGCGCCGCCTGCCGGGTGATGTCGGTGTCACCGCCGCCGTCGCCGGTGGTCGTCGGCGGCAGCAGCCGACCCGGTGTCGCCGCGAGCAGCCAGACCTCCCGCCCTGCCTCGGCGAAGTCGAGCCGCTGGTCCTGCGGCAGGTCCTTGGTGTCCCCGGAGTGGATGATGTAGCTCAGCCCGGTCGCGCCCTCGGCCAGCGGCACCCGGAACTCGGCACCGTACGAGTCGATCCGGGTCGGCGGCATCGGGCGGGCCCAGTCGGTGGGCGTGGCCGCGCCGTCCCACAGGTGCAGTCCCCAGCCGTCGTAGTCACCGTCCGGCCGGTGGTAGTGGATCACCGCCACGCCCTCCTCGACCGGCGGTGCCGGTGTCCCGGCGGCCTCCTCCCGGCTCGGATAGGTGGCCGGGTCACCCTGTTTGACCCAGACCTCACCGGTGCGCGTCACGTCCACCGTCCGGTCGTTCTCGACGTCCTTGTTGCCGTCCGCGTCGACCACCAGGAAGCCGACCGACGTCGCCCCCGGCTTGAGCTTCACCCAGGCGAACCGCCCGTACGAGTCGGTGCCGGTGAACGGGCGACCCTGCGGCCACTCGGTCGCGTACGCCGGATCGATGTCGCCCCAGGCGTACAGGCCCCAGTCGTCGTAGTCGCCGTCCGGGCGGTGGTGGTGCACCACCAGCCAGTCGCGGGACGAGCCGGTCGGTGGGGTGCCCACGGTGGCGGTGGAGCGGGCGGTGGCGGTACGGCCCCGGGCGTCCCGGACCGCCGCCTTGTACTCGATCTTCGTGCCGGCGGCCAGCCCGGTCAGGTCGTGGTGCACGGTGTACGGCGCCCGGTGCGCGGAGCCGAGCACGGTCCACGTGCCGCCCGCCACCCGGGCCGCCATCGTGACGGTGGCCAGCGGGTCCCCGCTGACCTGTGCGGTCACCTCGGCCCGGGTGGCCACCGGCGTACCCGTGGGGGTGGTGATGGTCAGGCCCGGCTTGGCGGCGGGCAGCGCGACGGGCCGACCGGCCCGGTGCACCACCGCCGACAGCGGGGGCACGGTCACGGTCAGGGTGCCGTCACCGGCGGTCGCCCGCCGACCGGTGGCGCCGTAGACGGCGGTGAAGGTGGCGCCGGCCGACCAGGTGTCCACGGTGACAGTCTGCGCGGTCGGCGCGTTGTTCACCGCCACCACGTACTCGGTGCGGTCGCGCGGGTCGAACCGGGAGAAGGCGAAGACACCTGGGCCGTCGGCGGCGTGCCGCGTCACCTGTACACCGTCGCGCAGCGCCGGGTGTGCCCGGCGCAGGTCGCCCAGCCCGGCGATGGTCCGGTACAGCGGATGCGCCCGGTCGAACTGGTCCTGGGCGTGGGTCCGGTCGGTGCCCAGCAGGTCGTCGTCGAGGTAGTCGGCGGTGCGGGAGGCGAACATCGGCTGCCGGGCGTCCTTGTCCCCGCCCGCGCCGGTGAAGCCCTGCTCGTCGCCGGAGTAGACGACCGGCTGGCCACGGGTGAGGAACATCAGCTCGTGGGCGAGCTGATCGCGGCGCAGGTGGGTGGCCGGGTCGGTGTCGCCGTTGACGATGAACGAGCCGATCCGGCCCATGTCGTGGTTGCCGAGGAAGGTGGGCAGCCGCCCGGCGTCGGTGTCCCGGGCGGCGTAGAGGTCGTCGCGGGCGTAGAGGTCGGCCAGCGCGGTGGCGGAGCCGTCGGCGGCGGTGAAGCCACGCGCCGCCTCCTGGAAGCCGAAGTCCAGAGTGGCCGGTAGTCCGCCCTGCCGGACGTAGCTGGAGGCGATCTCCGGGTCGGCGCTGTACACCTCGCCGAACATGAAGAAGTCCGGCTTGCCGGCGCGGGTCGCGGCCTGCGTGACGCCCTGGCTGAACTGCGGCCAGAAGTCCATGTTGACGTGCTTGACGGTGTCCAGTCGGAAGCCGTCCACGCCGGTTGCGCGCACCCAGTCGGCGTAGATCTTCGTCATGCCGCGGACCACCTCGGGTCGCTCGGTCCACAGGTCGTCGAGACCGACGAAGTCACCGTACTCGCTGTTCTCGCCGACGAAGGTGGAGTCACCCCGGTTGTGGTACATGGTCGGGTCGTTGAGCCAGGAGGGCACCTTCACCGTCGCGTCCGCCGGGGTCCGGAAGGTCGGGGTGTACGGGAAGGACCGGGTGTCCACCTCGGGGAAGGGCCGCGATCCGTCGGCGAAGTTGCGGTCCTCGAAGGGCCGCCCCTGCGCGTCCCGGTACGGCGTGGTCGCCTTGTCCACATAGGTCTGCCGGTTCTCGGCGTAGCTGATGACGTCGGCGGTGTGGTTGACGATCACGTCGAGATAGACCTTGATGCCGCGCCGGTGCGCCGACTGGACCAGGCGCTTGAGGTCGGCGGCGGTGCCGAAGTGCGGGTCGACCTGGGTGAAGTCGGTGATCCAGTAGCCGTGGTAGCCGGCCGACGCGTCGTCGCCCTCGCCCTGCACCGGACGGTTGGCGAAGACCGGGGCGAGCCAAATGGCGGTGGTGCCCAGCCCCTCGATGTAGTCGAGCCGCTCGATCAGCCCCTTCAGGTCGCCGCCCTGATAGAAGCCCTTGTCCGTCGGGTCGTAGCCGGTGCGCAGGCGGTCACCGGTCAGGCCGCCCCGGTCGTTGCGTGGGTCGCCGTTGGCGAACCGGTCCGGCAGCACGAAATAGAACTGCTCCGCCGTCGCCCGCTCGTCGGTGCCCGCCGCCAGCAGAGCGGCGGCGGACGGCTCGGTGGGCCAGGTGACGGCGCCGGTGGCACTGGGCGCCCCGGTGGTCGAGCGACCGGCGGCGGTGGCGCTCTCGGGAACCGCGACCGGCGCGCCGGCCAGCGTCAGGGTGAGCAGGAAGACGAACGCGAGCAGGGCCTTACGCGACAGCGGCGGGGGTTTCATCGACGGCCTTCCTCTGGCTGCTGATTGGCCCGCACGCTAGCCCTTGCCGAAACATTCTGCAATACCTTGCAAACATAGCGGCAACAGAGCAGTCTCTTGCGCAAGGATGAGATCGGTGGCGGCCCACGACCGGCGGGCCGGCAGTCACCGACGACTACAGGCACTCCCCGAGACGGAGCAGTTCCTCGGCGAGGGATCGGCGAACTCGATGTGGAAGCGCAGCGCCACCGAGGCGCCCGCCGACAGGTGAGGACCACTGCGATAGGTCAGCGTGCCCCGGCGCCCGTCGAACGTGCCCTGCGGCACCCCTTCCAGCCACGCGGTCACCACCCGACCGCCCGCGTACTCCACCCGCGCCACCCACCCCAGATCGCCGCGCGACGTGTTGCGGATCAACACCTCGGCGATGAAGCCGCCCTGGAAGGTGTCCATCACCCGGTACTGCGCCTCGATCGGCGCGGGCTTGGCCACCGGCGGGGCGCTGCTACGCGGCGGCGATGACACCATCGGCGGCGCCTGCGGGGTCGACACACCCGGCGGCGACGGCTCCGGCGAGGTGATGCCGGCCTCGCTCGGCGGGTCGGTCTTGCGCGGCGAGAGCCCGGGCACCGCCGGCGCCGGCGGACTCGCCGCCTCCCGTCCGGCCGAGGACGCGCGCTCGGGGATGGGTGGGGCGGCGGCCGGTCCCTGGGGCCCGGGATCGAACTCCGGGCCCGGTCCCCGGTACGCCCCGATCGCGATGACGAACAGCATCACCATGGCGAGCAGGCCGATCGACATCAGGATCCAGGGCGAGGACGCGACGGCGGGACCGGGCGATGGTGAGAGATGACGCGGAGCGCGACGCATACCGGACATGAATCTCCTCAGCGGGCAGCCGGGCAAGCGTAACGATCTTCAGCGAAAGGGAAAAGTCCCCAGGGAAACACCAAACCGTCCTAACAGTACGGTCATCACAGGGCGCACGAGGAACCGTTGACCACACAGTGGGCGGGGTACTCGCCACCGCCGGTACGGCTGAACCGCAGATCCACCGTCTGCTGCGCTCCGGCGGCGAGCTGCACCGTCCCGCTGAGCAGGTACCATCCACCGCCCTTGATGCTCACCGAGACACCCGGCCCACTGGAGGCCCGGATCCCGGTGACGTCGCCGGTGAAGCGCAACTCGACCTGCCAGTCGCGCGACTCGGCGGTGCCGTTGCGCACCACCACCTGCGCGCGGAAGGAATCCGGTTCGGCCGCACCGCTCACCCGATAACTGGCGGTGAGCGCACCCGGCGCGGCGGGTGACGCCGGCGGGGCGGACGTCGGTCCGCTCGGCGACCGGCTGGCCTCCGACCGCCCGGCCGGGGAGGCGGTCCGCGCCGGTGGGGTCGGCAGCGCCGACGACCCTGGCGTGGCGGACGTGGCGGCGCCACCCGGCGCCGGGCTGAGCCGTTCCGGACCGGACGGCGCCGACGTGACCTGGTCCGATGTGGACGGCGTCGGCAGCGCCATCGCCGGCCCGGGCTTCCACGACGACGGCTGCTCCGGACCCCGGAAGGCCAGCGCCGCGACCACCAGCAGCACCGCCAGCACGCCGACACCGACCGAGACCACCACCCAGGGGGCCGAAGCGATCATCCGAGGAAGGGCCCGCCGACGGGCCGTCTCCGTGGTCTCGGCACCCGACGGCCGCACTGCCATTGAGGTCCCCCCTCGTCGCACCGACGCGACAGCCTAGTCACGGCGACAGCGGGGCGCGAAACGGGTGGGGGCGGGTCGTCCGACCCGCCGGGCCAGGTCCCCGGGACGGCCGGACACGACGGCCCGCACCGCGAGGTCAGCCGGTACGGATGACCGTGCAGATGACCGGACCCTCAGTGGCGGCCCGCAGCAGATAGCGGTACCGCTCGCCGGGCACCTGCCGGCCCTGGCTGTCCAGGAACTCCCACCGCACCGCCACCTCGGTCAGCAGCGCCGAGACCTGCTGCACCTCCTCGATGTCGGCGTGCGCGGCGACCAGCTCACGCTCGGCGTAGTCGGGAGCGGCGCCCACGAAGGACAGTGCCACCGCCGCCGGCGAGGTGAACGAGAAGCTGTACGTGTCGGCGACCACCAACCCCGGCAGGGCGTAGCAACCGGCGATCGCGGGCAGGTCGCCGACGGTCAGGGCCACGCCGTACCGGTCGAAGAACTCGGTGAGCGTGTCGAGATCGGTGGAAGCATTCACGTCGCATGCAATTGCCACCACGCCGGTCGGCGAAACCTCAGCGCTCCGGGATCCGTACCTCGATCTCGCTGCCCAGCCGGGCACCTTCCCGCAGGCCGAGGTCGTCACCGCTCCAGAACCGACCCGGGTCGTACCAGTTCGGCCGCTTGCCCGGCGGCAGCAGGCCCATCGCCTCGTAGGTGACCGCGACGACCTCGGCGCAGTACGCCGTCTCCAGGGTCCGCTCGCGCTCCAGGGTCCGCTCGCGATCGGTACTCGCCCGCTGCCGCCGTGGCACCGGCAACCGCACCGCCGGCACCCGTCCCCGCATCCACCGCCAGGCGAGCTGCGCCGTCGACGGGAACGGCGTGCCGTCCAGCCGGGCGATGGTCCGCAGCACCGACCGCTCCATCTCGGCGTCCACCGGTGGGTCGAGCTGACGCAGCCAGGCCCGCTGGCCGTACCGGTTGGCCCAGACGCAGACCGCGTCGCGCAGGTCGTGCAGCTGCACCCCACGCTGATGGGTGCCGGTCCACATGTCCGGCAGCGACCGACCCAACTCGGCGTGCCACATCAGCGGCGGCATGTCGTCCAGCACGACCGCCATGCCCACGTGGTTGACCGGGCTGTTGGTGATCGACTGGATGGCGCGGTCGGGCACGCTGCGGCCGCGGAAGACCCACACGTCACCGGTACGCGTCAGCTCCACCGCCTCGTCCAGGCTGATGCTCATGAAGGACTACCCTATGCGGATGCGGCAACGGATGCGGTGGTGGAAGGTCCTCGGGTTGGCCGGTCTGGCCGGGGTCGCGGCCTCCGGCGTGGTCATCGCCCGGGCCGAACGGCGACGGCGCGCGTACACCCCGGAGGAGATCCGGGCCCGGCTGCGCGACCGCCACGCCGAGGCCGCCGCGCCCGACGACGCGGGCTGAGACCCGCTCAGTCGATCTCCACGTGGTTGCGGTCCCAACGACCGCCCACCGGCGGACTGTCCAGCCGCAGCGCGCTCTCGGCGTTGCCGGCGAGGTCGTTCTCCTCGACCCGGCAGGACACGCAGGAGCCCCGCTCGGTGATCCACAGCCCGTGCGTCTGCGTCGGCTCCTCTCTGCTGTCCCAGATCCGGTTGCCGCGCACCGACGCGGAGTCGAAGTGCGCGTTGACCACGATGCCGGCCCGCACCGGCGCCGCCGCCGGCAACTCGTACGCCGTACCCGGCGCGGGGACGTCCTGGTTCCACGCGGTCGCCGCGTCCGGTCGCAGTTCGGCCAGGTCCAGGTCCGTGTCGCTGTTGCCGACCACCACCGCCATCCGGGAGCCCACCCGCAGCACCTTGCCCCGGTGCCCGTTGGTCGGCCAGTTCGCCGACCGGTCGGTCACCGCCCGACGGGCGTAGCGCACCGACTCACCGGAGCCGCTCGACTCCACGGCGCACTGCCGGCCGTTGTTGCGGATCCGGTTGTCCACGATGGCCGCGTCGACCATCGGGCGGTCGATCCGGATCGCGTCCAGACCGTTGTCCCAGAACTCGTTGTCGCTGATCACCACGTCGGACGACGGGCCCTGGTAGCCGGCGCCCAGGTCGTGCTGGTGATAGCCGTACCAGCCGTTGCCGCTGATCCGGTTGCCCCGGATGGCGTACGGCCCGGGGGTGTTGCCCATGCTGATCCCGTCGCGGACGTTGCGGTCGATCACGCAGTCGCTGAGGATCCCGCCCCGACCGGCGATGCCCGCCGTGCCGTTGGCGGAGACGTCGAAGCCGGCCTCCAGGTTCCCGGTGATGGTGCAGGCCGAGACGATCAGCCCGTCGGCACCCCAGTCGGAGATGCCGAACCGGTTGGCCTGGCTGTGGCAGCCGATGATGCGGTACCCGCGCGGGGGCGTCCAGTACGGCTTCTGCAACTCCAGGAAGATCCCGTTGGTGCCGTTGCCGAGGGTCGTGCAGTTGGCGATCGTGCAGCGTTCCACCTCGCCCCAGCCGCCGATGCCGATGCCGATGCCCGCGCCGCCCATCTCCTCGCCGTTGTCCAGCCGGCCGCAGCCGACCACCACGACGCCGTCGATCAGGCTGTCCTGAAGGAAGTCGCACCCCAGCCCGGTCGCCCCGGTGTGGTGGATGTAGAGGTTGCGGAACACCCCGCGCACCACATATTGGAGACCGAGTCCCTTGGCCAGATAGCTGTACTCGGCCATGGCCACGCCCGAGCCGTCGATCTCGAAGTCGGCGAAGGTGCAGTCGGCGATGTGCCGGTCGCGGTCCGCGCCGTGCTGCACGGTGGTCCAGAAGGCCAGCGGCGTCGGGTCGGCACGGTTGCCCTCGTTGCTCAACAGGAACCGGGTCGCGCCCGGCCCCGCGCCGATCAGTGAGACACCGCTGCGCCAGACGGTGCCGGCGTCCCGGATCGAGTAGATCCCCGGCGGGCAGTAGATGACCCGGGCCCGGCCGTCGGCGACGTACCCCTCACCGAGCCGGTCGACCAGCGCGGACAACGCCGGTTGGTCGTTGGTGACACCGTCACCCCGGAGGCCGAATTCGTGCGCGTCGCACCAGAGCGGCGCCCCGGCGACCGGGGACAGTCGCTCCCGGGCGGCGATGTACCGGCTCTCCTGCCACACGGGCGCTCCCCTGACGTCGACGGCCTCCTCGCGAGCCGGGCGCTTTCCCGCTCCGAGGCCCCGGAAACGCGGCCTGTGCGATGTCGGAGGTCTGCCCGCGCACGGCGACGGCGACGCGTACCGCACCGTGAGTTCATGCCCGTTTGTCCGGTTCGTCGCCGACCGTCGCCTCGCCATGGCCGCCCCGATCGCGGAATCATCGGCCCGGGCCGGGGGTTGTACATGGCATGACCGCGACGCCTCCCCCGGCGCCGCACCCGCCGACCGGGTCGGAATGACTCCGCACCCCCCGGCGTTACACCTGGACCGGACGTCGTAGCAGTCCCCACCGCGCGGACGCCGACGAACCCGGACCATCCCCCGCGGCACACCCGTCCCCCACGGGAGATCGCCGCACACCCCCGACGAAAGGTTCAGATCATCATGCGTACCACCATGCTGCGCAAGACCGCTCTGACCATCGCCGCTGCCGCCGCCACCGCCGGAGGCATCGCCGCACCCGCGATCGCCGCCCAGGCCACCCCGGGCGTCCAGGCCGCCGCCGTGCAGGCCGACCGCAAGGGCAACAGCGAGCGTCAGCTCGACGTCCGCTACGAAGCCCAGCCCAACTTCTACTACTGCGGCCCCGCCG
>NZ_JBSFSO010000028.1:0-92094 GCF_053589795.1 Micromonospora sp. NPDC003241
CGTTGATCCTGTTGTTCACCGCCGCGAAGTTGCTGCGTGACGCGTTCACCGGGCACGAGCAGTCGGTGGACATCGGCAACATGCGTTCGGTGCGGTTGCTGCGCCGGTTCATGCCGGTGGTGCAGGAGTACCACGGCACCAAGATGACCGTGCGGGTCGACGGCCGGCGTGCTCTCACTCCGCTGGCGCTGGTGGTGGTGGCGGTCTTCGCCACCGACGTGGTCTTCGCGGTGGACTCGGTGCCGGCGGTGTACGGCATCACCGAGGACCCGTACCTGGTCTTCGCCACCAACGCCTTCGCGCTGCTGGGCCTGCGGGCGCTCTACTTCGTGCTGCACGCCGCGCTCAGCCGCCTGGTCCACCTCACCTACGGCCTGGCGATCATCCTGGCGTTCATCGGCGTCAAGCTCGGCCTGCACTGGGCGCACGGCATCTGGGAGGGCGTGCCGGAGATCCCGACCGTGGCGTCCCTGCTGGTCATCATCGGTGTGCTGACGGTCGTGACGATCACCAGCCTGCGCGCCACCCGCAACGTGGTGCCGGGCTCCAAGGAGGTCGTGACCGAACGGAAGTGACCGACCCCCGCGGCGGGGCCGGGCGTGGTACGACTGTGCGGTGGGTATCGTCACGCCCGGCTTCCAGGGTCGGCCACGCGCCGACGCACCGGACCTGCCACCCGGTCAGTACCTGACACCCGACTTCCCCGTGCTCTCCGCCGGCCCGACACCGAAGGTGCCGCGCGAGAGCTGGGAGTTCGTCATCACCACCGAGACCGGCGCGGAATACCGCTGGTCCTGGGCCGAGATGATGGCGTTGCCGCAGGAGACCCCGACGGTCGACATCCACTGCGTCACCCGCTGGTCGAAGCTCGGCACCACTTGGCAGGGCGTCTCGCTGGACACCCTGCTGGACGGGGTGGACACCGCGGCGGACTACGCCCTCGCCCACTCCTACGGCGGCTACAGCACGAACCTGCCGCTGGAGGACCTGACGGACGGTCGGGCCTGGCTGGTGCACACCTACGACGACGCGGAGTTGCCCGCCGAGCACGGCGGGCCGGCCCGGCTGCTGGTGCCGCACCTCTACTTCTGGAAGTCCGCCAAGTGGGTGCGCGGCATCCGGCTGGGCCTGGAGGACACCCCCGGTTTCTGGGAGACCGCCGGCTATCACGACTACGGGGATCCGTGGCGTGAGCAGCGGTACCAGGGCGATTGAGCGGGCGGATGCGGTGGCAGCCGGCCCGGCTGGTGCACCGCCGGGTCGAGACGCCCACCGCGCACACGCTGGTGCTCCAGGTGCCGGGCTGGCCCGCCCACGTACCCGGGCAGCACGTGGACCTGCGGCTCACCGCACCCGACGGATACCAGGCCGCCCGGTCGTACTCGCTGGCCGCGCCGGCCGACGGCGACCGGATCGAGGTGACCGTGCAGCGGGTGCCCGACGGCGAGGTGTCGCCGTTCCTGGTCGACGGCTACCGCGAGGGTGACCCGATCGAGGTGCGCGGCCCGATCGGCGGCTGGTTCGTCTGGCGGCCGACGCAGACCGACCCCGTGCTGCTGGTCGCCGGTGGCTCGGGGCTGGTGCCCCTGATGGCGATGATCCGCGCCCGCCGGGCCGCCGGCAGCCGGACCCCGTTCCGGCTGATCTACTCCGTCCGCACCCCGACCGACGTGTTCTACGCCGACGAGCTGCGGCGGCGGGTACGCGACGACGCCGGCCTGGACGTCGCGTACGTCTACACCCGCGAGGCGCCGGACGGCTGGACGGGCGAACCGCACCGGCTCGGCCTCGCCGACGTCAACACGCACGGCTGGCCGCCGGAGCTGACGCCGTTGGTCTATGTCTGCGGCCCGACCGGATTCGTGGAGACCGTCTCCGACCTGCTCGTCGGCCTGGGCCACCCGGCACGGCGGGTACGCACCGAACGTTTCGGCCCGACCGGCTGAGAGGAGCCGCGGATGACCGCGCTGCCGTACGTGGACGGGAACATGCTCGACGGCCCGCTGGGGGAGGTGTTCGCGGTGGACCTGAGCACGGCCACCGGCCGCTGCGCCCACTGCGGCACCGCCGGCCCGATGGCCGGCCTGCGGGTCTACTCGCACGCGCCGGGACTGGTGGCCCGCTGTCCGGCCTGCGCGGACGTGATGCTGCGGCTGGTCCGCGCGCCGGACCGGGCCTGGCTGGACCTGCGGGGCGCCACCTTCCTCCGGTTCCCGATGCCGCCGGACCGACCCGTGGGCCGGTAGGTCGCCGGGGCGACGTTTGTCGGCCTGCGGGGTGGGAACGGGCCCGGAATGACGAAGCCTCGTGTGGTGATTGTGGGGGCCGGTTTCGCCGGGTACCACGCGGCGAAGACGCTGAGCCGGCTGGCCCGCGACCGGGCCGAGATCGTCCTGCTGAACTCGACCGACTACTTCCTCTATCTGCCGCTGCTGCCCGAGGTGGCCGCCGGTGTGGTGGAGCCGGGTCGGATCGCGGTGCCGCTGACCGGCACGCTGAACGGCGTCCGGGTGGTCATCGGCGAGGCCGACCACGTCGACCTGCAGAACCGCTGGGTCGGGTTCACCCAGCCCGAGGGGGAGCGCAACCGGCTGGCGTACGACCGGCTGATCCTCGCCGTCGGCAGCGTGAACAAGCTGCTGCCCATCCCCGGGGTGACCGAGTACGCGCATGGTTTCCGGGGTCTGCCCGAGGCGCTCTACCTGCACGACCACGTGGTCCGCCAGATCGAGTTGGCCGAGCAGGCCGAGGATCCGGCCGAGCAGCGGGCGCGGGCCACGTTCGTGGTGGTGGGCGCCGGCTACACCGGGACCGAGGTGGCCGCGCACGGGCAGCTCTTCACCGACGAGTTGACCGCCCAGCGTCCCCGGTTGCCGATCCGCCCGAAGTGGATGCTGCTGGACGTCGCGCCCCGGGTGCTGCCCGAGCTGGACCGGCGGATGTCGCGTACCGCCGACCGGGTGCTGCGCCGACGCGGGGTCGACGTGCGGATGGGCACCTCGGTGGCGGTCGCCACCGCCGACGGGGTCACCCTCACCGACGGGGAGTACGTGCCGACCTGCTCCCTGATCTGGTGCGTCGGCGTACGCCCCGACCCGTTCGTGGCGCACCTGGGCCTGCGGACGGAGAAGGGGCGGCTGGTCGTCGACGAGTACCTCAACGTGCCCGGCTTCCCCGAGGTGTACGCCTGCGGCGACGCGGCCGCCGTACCCGACCTGACCCGGCCCGGTGAGATCTGCACGATGACCGCCCAGCACGCCCAGCGGCAGGGCAAGCTCGCCGCGCACAACATCGCCGCCTCCTACGGGCAGGGGCGGCGTCGGCCGTACAAGCACCACGACCTCGGCTGGGTGGTCGACCTCGGCGGCAAGCAGGCGGCGGCGAACCCGCTCAAGGTGCCTCTGTCGGGTCTGCCGGCGAAGGCGGTGACCCGGGCATACCACCTGTTGGCCATGCCGGGCAACCGGGCCCGGGTCGGCGCCGACTGGCTGCTCGACGCCGCGTTGCCCCGCTCGGCGGCGCAGTTGGGCCTGATCCCCGCCGACGCGGTGCCGTTGGAGAGCGAGTCGCCGGAGCTGCCGAGCCACGCCCGCTGACCGGCCGCCGGGCGGGGGACGCCCGCCCGGCGACGGGGATCAGCCGGCTGCCGGCGGGTCCAGCAGGTCGCGCAACCCGTCCGGTACGTCCAGCGACTCGACCAGGTCGCGGTCCTGCTCGGCGAGCGCCGCCAGCGTGGCCTCGGCCTGGTAGCGGGCCTGTTCCGGGGTACGGCCGCTGATCCGGCCCACCTCGGACAGGAACCCGGACAGGTCCTGGTGGCGTCGGATGCCGTCGACCGGCACGACATCGTGCAGCGAGGCCGGTACCGCCCGCAGCAGGCGCTGGCGTTCGCCGGCCTCCAGGGCTGCGGCCAGCACGAGCACGGTCGACTCGACTCCGACCTTGGCGGTACGGAAGTCGACCCCGGATCGCCGGACGACGTCGTCGACGAGTTCCCGGTATCCCATGCTGGTGATCCCTGGGGCGTTCGTGCCCGGCTCGGGTCGGGGCCGAGGGTTCGCGGCGACGCCGGCCGGCGGAGGTGTGGGTCCACCTCGCGTCGTGTCCGGTTTGCGGCCCTTTCCGGCCGGCGGCGGGCCGGCGCGCTTGGCCTGCTTCAGGTGCGTGGGCTGTTTGGAGGCGCTCAGGCTCGCGCCGGTGTCGGCGGCCTGCATGCCGCGCTCGCGGGCCTGCCGGGCCAGAGCACGGCGGCGCTGGTTGTCGCCCTCCATCTGCTTGCGCACGGTGACACCTCGCTTCCGTCGGTTCTCGTCGGGCCTCACCACGTCGCGTTCCCGTTGCCACCGAGCAGGAAACGGCCGCCCGGGACGGCGAGACGACCGCCCGGGCCCCGCCGGAGGGCTTCATCCGGCCCGGGTGAGGGGCGCTCACCCGCGTCGGCCGGACGATCGGGATGGCCGGAGAACCCGGTGTGAGGCACGAACTTCCGAGGCACGCGGAAGGGAAGGTCCGATGAAGCAGATTGTCGAGATCGTCCCCGCCCGACCGGGCTGGTACGCGCGATGGCGTCTGACCGCCGAGAGCACCCGGTGTTATCCGGTGACGTTGTGGGCGTTGCTGGAGGAGTCCGACGGCACCGGCCGGGAGGTGATCGGTGTCGACTGTGCCGGCCAGTGGCCCGGCGCGGAGGACGACGGCACGGACGGCGAGTTCGTCCGATATCTGTTCCAACCGCCGGAGGCGGGACCTCCCGACGACGCGGAGAGCATCGCCGAGCCGCAGCGCATGGGCACCCGTCCGGTGCCGACGCCCTGAGCCATCCTCCGGCCCCCGGCCCCTGGTCCCAGGGTCGGGGGCCACCCCTGCCGGGCTGCGTCTCGCGCGCTCAACCGACCGCGGTGATGCCGTCGCCGTCCACGGCCGGCGGCAGTTGCAGCAGCTCGGCCAGGCCGGTGCGGTCCAGCAGTTGACGCAGGGACGGGTTGACGTTGACCAGCCGGATCGGGTCGGACCCTCGGCGGTGAGCCACCACGAAGGCACTCAGCCCGGAGGAGTCGCAGAGGGCGACCCCGGCGAGGTCGATGACGAGTTGCTGATAGCCGGAACGGTGCAGCTCCGTGACGGCGGCGATCAGGTCGGGTGCGCTGTCGAAGTCCAGGTCACCGGTCAGCCGCAGCTCGGCGCGCCCGGCGTCGAGACGGCTGACCTCGATGGCCAACAGCGATGAGGACATGACTCCATGCTCCCAGCCCGTGCGTCTGACGCAAGTCGCGGGGTCGGCGTTTTCCCCGAAGACTGTTTTTTCACGCGGTGACGGTCGGCTGGTCCTCCGGCCCGGTCGCCGGTCCGCCGCCGCCGACCGCACGGGCGAGCAGTCCGGTGACACCGGTCATGTCGAGGATGGTCTCCAGGAAGCGCGGCACCGCGCGCAGCTCCACCGTGCTGCCGTGCCGCTGCCCCTCACGCCAGGCGTGCACGATGACGCTGAGCCCGGTGCTGTCGATGAACTGCAGGTCGGCGAAGTCGAGCACGAGCGTGGCGGGACCGGTGCCCAGCAGCCGGTCGATCTCCACCCGCAGCGGGGTCGCCGTGGTGTAGGCCAGGTCGCCGCCCACCCGGATCACGGGTGCCCGGGGATCGGCCCGGTCGACCGACATGCTCAGTGGCGTCGACTCGGGTCTCCGACCGTGTGACAGCAACGATCAGCCTTCCGCAGGGGTGGGTGGCAGGGGCGTTCCGGATCGTAACAATCCCTGAGCTGCCCCGCCTCCCGGGCGCGACCGGCCCGGACGCGTGCCCCGACCTGCGCTCCGAAGGCCCGGCCACCCGGCATCGCTGCCGGGTGGCGGTGCGGCGGGAGCAGCGTAGGGTGGGTGGAGGAACGCGACCGTGCACCCCGCGCAACGCGGGTGCGGAATCGACAAGGAGTAGGGCCGAGCTGGTGACGGGTGCCGACGTCAGGGATCTCGAGCCCGGCGACGGACGGTTTACCCCGCCGCGTGTCGCCCGGGTCTCGGCATGGCGCCCAGATGCGCCCCGGACCGCCGGTCTCTCCGCCCTGGAGCGCTCCCACGCCGCGGCCGACTGGCCCGAGGTGGTCGAGCACCTCCGTGAGGGACTCGTGGTGTGCGGTCCCGACGACACCGTGTGGCACGTGAGCCCGGTCGCCGAGCGCCTGCTGCCGGAGATCACCGTCGGCGGCACGCTCGGCACGGTCGACGGACTGCGTACCGACCAGACCGAATTCGTCCACCACGGCCGCCGACTCCGGACCCGACGGGTGCCGCTGACGGCCGGTCGCAGCTGCTGGTACGTGGAGGACGTCAGCGAGAGCGCCGCGCGCGCCGACGCGCTCTCGGCCGAGCGGGCCAGATCCGCCTTCCTGGCCGTGGTCGGCGAGAAGCTGGGCAACCCGCTGCATCCGGACCGGGCCGCCGCGGCCGTGGTCCGGCTCGCCGTACCCACCCTCGCGGAGGTGGCGGTGCTGGTCATGGCGCCGCGCTCCGGCCGGGCCCGCTGGTGGCGGGCCAGCCGCGCCGACGACGAGGCGCCGGTGGTGGACCGGGGCGTGCTCTCCGCCACCGAGCTGCCGCAGGCCGTCTCCGACAGCCTCCAGGTCGTCCAGCCGCACACCGTCGACTGGCTCGTCGAGCAGGCCGTCGAGGCGGGCTGGCTGCCCGGGATGTCCGCCGCCGACGTGTGTGCCCGGCTGGTGCAGCTACCCGGCCGCGACGCGCCCGCGGGTGTGCTGCTGGTGGCCCGGGCGGCCACCGACTGGTACGCCGAGGAGGACGTCGACCTGATCCGCGCGTTCGCCGCCCGCGCCGGTGCCGCGCTGACCACCGCACTGCTCTATCGCGAGCAGGCGGAGGTGGCCGACACGCTGCAGTCCAGCCTGCTCCCGGTGGCACCGGCCGAGGCGCCGGGCGTGCAGTGGGGTACGGCGTACCGTCCGGCCCAGGCGGGGCTGCGCATCGGCGGCGACTTCTACGGCTCGCACCGGCTGCCCGACGGCGGCTCGGTGTTCTTTCTCGGCGACGTCTCCGGCAAGGGTGTGGAGGCGGCCGTCTTCACCGGCCAGCTCCGGCAGTGCCTGCACGCGCTGCACCGGGTCGAGCAGCAGCCCGCCCGGCTGTTGCAACTGCTCAACGACGCGCTGCTGGAGACCACCCTGGCCCACGGGCAGGGCCGGTTCGCCACGCTGGTGCTGGGTGTGGTCCGGCCGCACCGCGACGGCGGCCTGTCGCTGACCCTGGCCGGCGGTGGGCACCTGCCCCCGCTGGTGCTGCGGGCCTCCGGCGAGGTCGAGCAGTTGCCGCTGCGCGGAATGCTCATCGGCGTCGTGCCGGACCCGCGCGTCGGTCAGGTCACCGTCCGACTGGCCCCCGGTGAGACGTGCCTGCTCTACAGCGACGGGGTGACCGAGGCGCGCGGCGGGCGGCGGGGCGACGAGCAGCTCGGCACCGACCGGCTGGTGCAGGCGGTCACCGGCTGCCAGCGGATGCCCGCACCCGCCCTGGCCGAGCGGATCGAGCAGGTCACCGGCGACTGGCTGGCCCACCGCGACCACGACGACATCGCGGTGCTCGCGCTGCGCGCCACCGGCACCGGCCCGCGCTCGCACCGGCACCTGCACGCGGTGCCCGCCCCGCCCGGGGACGGGACGACCGGGTCGTGACCACCGCGACCAGGGGTGTCCTCGACGCCACCGCGTACGAGGAGTATCTGCACTGTCTCGCCGAGGCGGACGAGCCGGCCGCCATCGAGGTGGCCCGGGGCCTGCTCGACGGTGGGGTGGCGGCCGAACGGGTGCTGCTCGACCTGGTCGCCCCGGCCCAGGCCGAGGTGGGGGAGCGGTGGGCCCGCAACGAGTGGAGCGTGGCCCAGGAACACGCCGCCACCCACATCAGCGAGCGGGTGGTGGCGGCGGTCGCCGCGTACTGCCAGGTGCGGCCGACCCGGGGCCGAATCGTGGTGGCCTGCATGGACGGCGAGTGGCACGCGCTGCCGGCCCGGCTGGTCGCCGAGATGCTGCGGCTGCGCGGCTGGCAGGTGACCTTCCTGGGGGCCAGCGTGCCCGCCGCGCACCTGGTGTCGTACCTGCACCGGCACGACGCGGACGCGGTCGCGCTGGCGTGCGCGCTGCCGATGCGGTTGCCGCACGCGCACCGCATGGTGGAGGCCTGCCAGCGGGCGGACGTGCCGGTGGTGGTCGGCGGGCGGGGCTTCGGCGTGGACGGCCGCTGGGCGCGGCGCCTCGGCGTGCTGTGGGCGCCCGACGGGCCGACCGCCGCCCGTCTGCTCGCCGACGAGCGCACGCTGCGGGCCGGGCCGCCGGCCGCCAGCCTGGCGCACCTCGCCGACGACGAGTACGCCGCCCTGGTCGCCCGGCGCGGCGAACTGATCGACAGCGCGTTGGCCGACCTGGCGCAGCGGCATCCGGCCGCCCGGGACTACAGCCCGGCACAGCTCGACTCGACGGTCAGCGACCTCGGCCACATCCTGGACTTCCTGGCCGCCGCGCTCTACGTCGACGACGACACGCTGTTCACCGAGTTCGTCGACTGGCTGGTGGCCGTCCTGGACAGTCGCGGCGTGCCGGAGGTCGCGGTGGACGTCGTCCTGAGCCACTACGCCCGCGTCCTGCAGGACTTCCCCCGTGCCGCCGGATACCTCCGGTCGGGACGCTCGGTGGTCGCGGCGCGCTGCGCCCGCTCGGCACCCGCCGGGGCGTAAGATCCGGCCGGCCGTCAGGCTGGCACTATACTTGCGCCACTGCAAGCATCCGGCTCTGTACGGCGGGAGGGATCACCGTGACGTTCACCGTCACGTACGCCGAGCGCCTCGGTGGCGGGCCGACCCGCCTCCGGCTCACCGGTGAACTCGACATGAGCACCGCCGGGGAACTCACCGCCGTCATCGACCGGCTGGCCGACTCGGGGGAACGCCGGTTGCTGGTCGACCTGACAGACCTCACGTTCTGCGACTCCACCGGCATCTCGGTCTTCGTCCGGGGGGACAACCGGGCGGCGGCCGAGGGCGGCTGGTTGCGCGTCACCGGCGCGACCGGCCGGGTGGAGCGGGTGCTCAAGGTGACGGGCCTCGCCGAGGTGCTGGGGTACGGTGCTGACGCCGTCGACCCGGCGGCCACGGACCGCCCGGGGATCGGCTAGATTTCCCGCCAGCGCGGGGCCGAGAGGCTCCGCCCTCGACGACCTGAGGGCAGGCAACGATGGGCGCACGCACCCTTGACCCGGTACACATCCTCGTCGTCGACGACGACCCGGGTGACGTGCTCATGATCGAGGAGGCGTTGGCCACCTCGACCGTCGACAAGGTCATCGACGTGGTCAGCGACGGCCAGGAGGCGATGGAGTTCCTGCGCCGCGAGGGGCGGCACACCGGGGCGCACCGGCCGGACGTGATCCTGCTCGACCTGAACATGCCCCGCATGGACGGGCGTCAGGTGCTGGGCGAGGTCAAGAACGACGAGGACCTGCGGACCATCCCGATCGTCGTGCTGACCACGTCGAACGCGGACACCGACATCATCAGCAGCTACACGTTGCAGGCCAACGCGTACGTCACCAAGCCGATCGACCTGGACGACTTCAACGACGTCGTGCACCGCATCGACGAGTTCTTCGGCCGGGTCGTGGTGCTGCCCAAGCGCGCCTGAGACCCGCCGTCGCGGTCGGTCCGGCCCCGCCGGCCCGGCTGTCGCCCACGCAGACGCGAGAACGGGCCGGACCGGCGACGACGGGTCAGGTCAGCGCCGCCACGATGGTGGCGGCCCGCTCCTCGTGCTGCGCGTACGCGTACGGGTAGGCGGAGATCTGCACGGCCTGGGCGGCCATGGTGAGGCTCATCTGCTGCCAGCCCGGCACCTTCAGCAGCGCCTCGTAGAAGGCGCGCGAGGCGTACGCGGGGCGCATCAGGTCGCGGACGCTGCCCCAGCCGCTGCTGGGGCGCTGCTGGAAGAGCCCGACCGAGTCGTGGTCCCAGCCGATGGCCTGGTGCGGGTAGTTCTGCGACTCGGGCAGCACGCCGCTGGCGTAGTTGAGCAGCGTGCTCTCCTGCATGGCGGTGGCGACGGCGACGACCAGCCCCTGGCGCGGGATCTTGAGGTCCGCGCCGACGTCCACGATCACCTTGGCGTTGTCCATCTGCGCCTGGGTCAGCCCGGCGACCGGCTTGGGGCGGGCCGGCGGGGCCGGGGTCGTCTTCTTCGGCTTCGGGGAGGTCGTCTTCTTCGGTGTCGGCGAGGCGGTCGGCGACGCGCTGGGGCTCGGGCTGGCCGGCGTGGGCGAGGGACTGCGGTCGTAGGAGCGGGAGGCGGGGTCGTCCTCGGCGGCCAGGGCGCGGTCGGCCACCGACTCGGCGACCTGGGCCCGGGGGGTCTCGTCGTCGTCCCGGTTCGCCGTCGCCACCGCCGCCGCGCCGAGGCAGCAGGTCACGCCGGTGGCGAGGGCCACCCGGACCGGGGTGGAGGCCAGCAGGGCACGGACGCCACGACGTGGGGTCACCACGCGTCGGTGTCGCCCTGTCGCCCGTTCGGACGATGCTCCGTCGGCCGTACGGCTCGCCGGTGGCTCGGGGTTCAGCTTCTGGTCGATGGGGTCGTCGGGATGCACCCGCCGAGGCTAGAAAGCCCTCGGCCCGATGCCACCGGCCCGCTTGGTGGCATGCGTCACAATTTGTGGTTGTCGACCGGTCGATACTGCACGGTTCACCGGATAGCGGATGCACCTCGGCTATCCGTCGTTCCCGCCATGCCGGATTTGCCGGTGTGAACAGGACGAAGTAGGGATCTCATCGCCGTCTATCGACGACCGGCGGTGCCTCCCCCGAACGGTGGAGGGTCGCCTGGGCTCACCGTGTCCTCGCCGCTCAGGCGGTCGGCCCCCCGGTTTCCACCCGCCCCACCACCCCCACGCGCCCCACAGCCCCGGGCGTCCCGTCGATCATGGACTTGTGGCGACGGCATAACATCCCAAATCCGACTAGCCGGGTGCCACAACGCCATGATCGGCGGGCCGGGCGCCACGACGCCATGATCGGCGGGGCGGGTGCCACGACGCCATGATCGGCGAGGGCCGGCGGTGCGGGCCGCTGCGCCCCGGGCGGGTCAGTGCCGGCCGTTTTCCGCCGGAGTGACCGTCAGCCGGTGCCGGCCGCCGTCGGCGCTGGAGAACGGCCACAGCCGGTCGGCCTGCTCCACCAGCTCGCTGAGCTGCTGGCGGGTCAGGCCCACCGACGAGATCGAGGCGTGCACGTCCGCCCGGTACCGGCCGTCGTCGTCGCGTCCGAGGCTGGCCTCCGCGCGTACCTGCACGGTGTGCGCCTCGTCGGTGATCCCCCCGGCCGCCTCGACCGCCGCGTGGTGCAGGCAGGAGGCGAAGGCGGCGGCGAGCAGCTGCGACGGGGTGAGCCCGCTGCAGTGCGCCGCCAACGGAGAGGCGAGGCCGGTGGAGAGCGCCTCGTCGTCGGTGTGGATGTGGCCACCCTCGGCGGTGGCCGTGGCAACCTCGTTCAGCCAGGAACTCATCGCGTTCCTCCCGTCGGTTCCCGCCCGGCTACCCGACCCCGATCGGGTGAAACTCACCGTGGATGCCGGCTCCACTGCACGCGCGGCGCGGCCTCGGTGACCTCGGCCGCCGCCCGTTCCGTCCACGGGCTCACCGCCGGGCGCTGGCGGGGCAGCAGGGGCTGGTGCATCGGCACGTACACCCGGGCGTCCACCGCCTCGGCCAGCAGCAGGGCGGTGACCAGGCTGGTCGGCCGCCGGTCGGGATCGTCGGCGAGGCAGCGCCGGCACAGGTCGGCCACCTCGGCGGGCAGGCCCGGCACCTCGGGCAGCGGGCGCGGGGGCTGCCGCCCGTGCGGCCCGAGCAACTGGGTGACGCTGTCCGCCGAGTACGGCAGCCGACCGGCCAGGCAGCAGTAGAGCAGCACGCCGAGGGCGTACATGTCGGCGGCCGGGGTGGCGGGCGCCCGGCGCAGCTGCTCGGGGGCGAGGTACGCGGGCGTACCCACCACCACGCCGTCGGGGGTGGGGTCGGCGGTGCCGGTCGGGGTGGCGATGCCGAAGTCGAGCACCTTGACCCCGGACGGGGTGAGCATCACGTTCGCCGGTTTGACGTCGCGGTGCACGATGCCGTGCGCGTGGGCGGCGGCCAGCGCCGCGCTGACCTCGGCGCAGACCCGGACCGCGATCTGCCAGTCCAGCGGCCCGGCGCGCAGGTGCGCGGCGAGCGTCAGCCCCTCGGCCAGCTCCATCACGATGTACGGCTGCTCGCGCCCGGGCAGACCGGCGCAGGTGCCGAAGTCGTGCACACTGGCGACGTTGGGATGCACCAGGCGGGCCGCCGAGCGGGCCTCGGCGCGGATCCGCTCGACCGAGGCGTCGCCGTCCGGCTGACCCGGCGACACCAGCTTCACCGCGACCGGCCGGTCGAGCACCGTGTCGTGGGCCCGCCACACCTCGGACATCCCACCGACGCCGATGCGCTGTTCGAGCCGGTAACGCCCGTCCAGCGTCCGCATGGACCGCTCCTCGCCCTCGTGTCGCCATGCCGCGCTCCACCTGACTGCGCGGCGTCGGGCACGGTACCCCGTCGTTGATCAGGGCAAACCGGCCTCCGACGGCGGCCGGTGCGTTAGCGTGCGAGCCGGGACGGCGACGAACCGGACGAACGGAGAGCGGAGCACACGATGAGTGAGGTGACCGTACGTTTCGTTGGCGGCCCGGCCGACGACCTGGTCCGGGCGTTGCCGGCCGGCCCCGACGGGGCGCCGCCCCGGCTGTGGGTGCTGCGCCGGCCGGAGTCCGCACCGGACCCCGCCGCCGACCATCTCTACGCGCGGCAGCGGCCCGACGGCACGGGGGACTGGACGATGCGCTTCGTCCGGACCGACCCGGTCGGCGTGAGCGAGTGAGCGAACCCGTACGCGGGGGGTCCACACAGCCGGCACACAGCAACCGCACAAGCGGAGCCCAGTCCGTCCGCTCACGATGGGGACCATGATGAGCGAGGGAGCGGCCGGGCCGGGTCGCGTCGAGCTGCGCCGGCCCGACGGCGAACCGGTCCGGGTGCTGGTCGTCGACGACGAACCGACGCTGACCGACCTGCTGTCGATGGCGCTGCGATACGAGGGCTGGCGGGTCCGCACCGCCGGGGACGGGACGGCGGCGGTCCGCGCCGCCCGGCAGTTCCAGCCGGACGCGGTGGTGCTCGACGTGATGCTCCCCGACCTCGACGGCTTCCAGGTGCTGCGTCGGCTGCGTGCGGAGAGCGCCACCCTGCCGGTGCTGTTCCTGACCGCCCGCGACGCGGTCGAGGAGCGCATCGCCGGGCTGACCGTGGGCGGCGACGACTACGTGACCAAGCCGTTCAGCCTGGAGGAGGTGATCGCCCGGCTGCGGGCGCTGCTGCGTCGCTCCGGGTTCGCGGTCGCCGCCCGCCCCGACTCGGTCCTCACCGTCGGTGGCCTCACGATGGACGAGGACAGCCACGAGGTACGCCGGGACGGTCAGTTGGTCACGCTCACCGCCACCGAGTTCGAGCTGCTGCGCTACCTGATGCGCAACCCGCGTCGGGTGCTCAGCAAGGCGCAGATCCTCGACCGGGTGTGGAACTACGACTTCGGCGGGCAGGCCAACGTGGTCGAGCTGTACATCTCGTACCTGCGCAAGAAGATCGACGCGGGCCGACCGCCGATGATCCACACGCTGCGTGGCGCCGGGTACCTGCTCAAGCCGGCGGAGTGAGGGTGCTGCGGCGCTGGCTGGCCGGCTGGTCGCTGCGTACCCGCCTGGTGGTCACGCTGGTCGCGCTGCTCGCCGTGGTCAGCCTGGCCATCGGCGGCCTGACCACGGTGGCGCTGCGGCAGTTCCTGATCTCCCGGGTCGACCAGCAGTTGCAGTCGATGCCCGGCGGTCGTCCCGGCGTGCCGTGGGAGCCCGGGCCGGGCGGCGGGCCGTGGAACGGCGACGTGCGGGTCCCGCGCGGCTTCCCGTCCGGCACGATCAGCGCGCGGGTCGTCGACGGCCGGGTCACCGAGGCGTGGACGCTCGTCGACCGCCAGGAGCGGGAGGTACCGGTCGAGGAGGTCTCGGCGCTGGCCCGGGTGCCCACCGACGGTCGCCCACGCAGCGTCGACCTGGGCGACCGGGGCGGCTACCGGCTGGTGGCCCGCCCGTCGGCCACCGGGACCGTCCGGGTGCTCGCGGTGCCGCTGTCCGGGGTGCGGGAGACCGTCTGGTGGATGGTCGCCGCGCAGACCGGTGTCACCGCGGCCGGGTTGCTGGTCGCCGGCACCGCCGGGGCGCTGATCGTGCGGGCCACGCTGCGTCCGCTGCGTCGGGTCGCCGCCACCGCCGCCCACGTCAGCGAACTGCCGCTGGACCGGGGCGAGGTGGCCCTCTCCGAACGGGTGCCGGTCGCCGACACCGACCCGCGTACCGAGGTCGGTCAGGTCGGGTCCGCGCTCAACCGGATGCTCGGGCACGTCGCCGCCGCGCTCGCCGCCCGGCAGGCCAGCGAGACCCGGGTACGCCAGTTCGTCGCCGACGCCAGCCACGAGCTGCGCACCCCGCTGGCCGCGATCCGCGGGTACGCGGAGGTGGCCCGCCGGGGTCGTGACCAGGTCCCGCCCGACGTGGCCCACGCGCTGCGCCGCGTCGAGTCGGAGAGCACCCGGATGACCCGGCTCGTGGACGACCTGCTGCTGCTGGCCCGGCTCGACTCCGGCCGACCGCTGGCCGTCGAACCGGTCGACCTCACCGCGCTGGTCGTGGACGCGGTCAGCGACGCGCACGTGGCCGGCCCGGAGCACCGTTGGCAGCTCGACCTGCCCGACACCGTCGTCCGGGTGTCCGGCGACCCGGCCCGGCTGCACCAGGTGCTGGCGAACCTGCTGGCCAACGCGCGGGTGCACACGCCGCCCGGCAGCACCGTCACCACCGGCTTGCGGCTGGCCGACGGCGTCGCCGAACTCCGCGTCGCCGACGACGGGCCGGGCGTACCGCCCGAGCTGTGTCCCGAGGTGTTCGAACGGTTCGCCCGGGGGGACAGCTCCCGTTCCCGGGCCCACGGCAGCACCGGCCTCGGCCTGTCCATCGTCGCCGCCGTGGTGGAGGCCCACCACGGGACGGTCACCCTGGACACCCGGCCCGGCCGGACCGTCTTCACCGTCCGTCTCCCGCACCTCGCCGCCGACGGCGGGTAAGCAGGGGTCCCCTGCTAACGCCTCGTGCATAGCAGGGGACCCCTGCTTGCATTCACGCCGGCTGGCGCGGGTGCCGGCGGTGCGGCGCGGGTGCGGGCGGGCGGAATCGAACGCGGGGAAGTGCTCGGTTGTGCCCGACCGGCAGCGCCAATCCGCGTACGGTGGCAGGAGTCCGGCAAAACGTGCGAAACGTGAATTGTGTGCCGGATCAATGACGAGAACGGCGAGGGGAAGGAGCGGTCGGTGGAGCACCTGGCCTACCTGGACGCGGGATCCGGCAGCCTGATCGTGCAGGCGGTGGTCGGCGGCGTCGCCGGCGTCGCGGTGGCGGCCAAACTCTACTGGCGCAGACTCGTCGACCGGTTCCGCCGCCAGCCCACCGACCAGAACTGACCCGCCGGCATGGCGATCCCCGACCTCGGCCGGTCCACCCGGCCGGCCTCGTCCGGCGTCGAGCTGCGGGCCGAACCCGGCTCCTTCCGCGACCCGGCCAACCGGGTCTTCCACGCCGGTGACGACGTGCTGCGGGCGCTGGACGAGACCGCGGCCCAGCACTGGCGGGCGCTCGCGGGCAGCACCTTCTTCCCGCCCCTGCTCGCCGCCGGCAAGGTCTGCGGCACCGAGGAGCTTCCGGCGGGCGCGCAGGTGCCGCCCTCCGCCGCGCCGGTCGGCACGGCGGACCCGACCGGCACGGAACACCCGGCGTGGGCGGCGGTGCTGCGGCACGAGCGCATCCCGTTCGTCTCCCACCCGTACGAGTGGTCCTTCGCCATGCTGCGCGACGCGGCCCTGCTGCACCTGGAGATCCTCCGGGCGGCCCTGCCAGCGGGCTTCACCACCAAGGACGGCTCGGCGTACAACCTCCAGTGGCGCGGCGTGGAGCCGGTCTTCATCGACGTCGGGTCCTTCGCCCCGCTGCGCGACGGCGAACCGTGGGCCGGCTACCGGCAGTTCTGCCAGACGTTGCTCTATCCGCTGATGCTCGGGGCCCACCTGGGGATGGACTTCCGGCCCTGGCTGCGGGCCCGGATCGACGGCATCGAACCGGAACAGATGGTCCCGCTGTTCCGGGGCGTACGGCGGCTGCTGCCGGGCGTACCGACCCATGTGCACCTGCACGGCAGCGTGCAGCGGCGCAGCGCCGACACCAGCACCGCCGACGTCCGCGCCCAGTTGCGCGCCGCCGGCTACACCCGGGAACTGGCCCTGGCCACCGTGCGGGGCATCGAGAAGCTGGTCCGCCGCCTCGACCACCGGCCCACCGCCACCCACTGGGTGGACTACCAGCGCACCTGCGGCTACTCCGGCGACGACCGAGCCGGCAAGGAACGGTTCGTCGCCGCCGCGCTGACCTGCGCCGCCCGGCCGCGCCTGGTGCTCGACCTGGGCGCCAACGACGGCCGGTACGCCCGCCTCGCCGCCCGGCACGCCGACTACGTCGTCGCCGTCGAGCAGGACCCGGCGGTGCTCGACCGGCTCTACCGGACGCTGCGCGACGAGGGGGAGCGGCGCGTCCTGCCGCTGGTGATGGACCTCGCCGACCCGTCGCCCGGCGGCGGGTGGCGCGGCGTGGAGCGCGCCTCGTTCGCCGCCCGCGCCGAGGCGGACACCGTGCTCGCCCTGGCCCTGGTGCACCACCTGGCCATCGGACGCAACGTGCCGCTGCCCGAGGTGGTCGCCTGCCTGGCCGGGTACGCCGCCCGGGGCGGCCGGCTGGTGGTGGAGTTCGTCCACCCCGACGACCCGATGGCCGCCCGGCTACTGGCGAACAAGCCCGACGGTCTCTTCCCCGACTACCGGCGGGACGCCTTCGAGGCGCTGCTCGCCGCGCACGGCACCGTCGAGGACCGGCTGGAGCTGCCCTCGGGCACCCGCACCCTCTACCGGGTGGCCCTGGGTGGCTGACCGACCCACCGACGCGACCGACCCCACGGACGCCGGCCCCACCGACCCCGACGCGACCGGTACGGGCGACGACGCCGACATGACCGGCCCGGGCGCCGACGCGACCGGTGCCGACTCGACCCGCGCCGACTCGACCCGCGCCGACTCGACCCGCGCCGACTCGACCCGCGCCGACTCGACCCGCGCCGACTCGACCCGCGCCGACTCGACCCGCGCCGACTCGACCCGCGCGGACGGGGCGGACGTCGACGGGGGCGGGGCCGCGCAGGCGGAGCGCCGGTGGGGACGGGGCACGTGGTCGTGGGGCTGGGGCGGCTGGCGGACCGAGGGCGGCCGGGTGCTGGAGGTGACCGCGCTGGTCGGGCTGGCGATCACCCAGCCGCTGCTGGACGTCCTCGGCCGTAGTCCGGACTTCTTCCTGTTCCACCGCGCCGACCGGGGCGAGATCCTGCTGCTGGTCGCCCTCGTCGCGGTGGTGCCCACCGTCGCGCTCGGGTTGCTCGGTCTGCTGTCCGGGCTGGCCGGCCGGCTCACCCGGGCCGCGACGCACATGCTGCTGCTCGGCCTGCTGGTCGGCGCGCTGGCGGTGCAGGTGGGTCGGCACGTGACGCCGCTGCGGGGCGTACCGCTGCTGCTGGTGGCGGCGGTGGCCGGGGTTGGTGCGGCGCTCGTCCACCGGCGGTGGCGGGCACCGGGGCGGGTGCTGCGGGCGGCCGCCGTGGGGCCGCTGATCTTCGTCGCGCTGTTCGTGTTCGCCTCGCCGACCGGGCCGGTGGTGCTGCCCCGGGGCGACGGCGGCGCGGCCGGCACGGCCGTCGGCGACCTGCATCCGCCGGTGGTCATGCTGGTGCTGGACGAACTGCCCCTGGTCTCGCTGCTCGACGCGGACGGCGGCATCGACGCGGCCCGCTTCCCGCACTTCGCCGAGCTGGCCGCCGGCTCCACCTGGTATCGCAACTCGACCGGGGTCAGCGGCTGGACGCCGTACGCGCTGCCGGCCATGCTGACCGGCCGCTACCCGGCCCAGCCGTACGCCCCGCACTACTCGCACTACCCGGACAACCTCTTCACCGCCTTCGGCGGGTTGTACGACATCCGGGCCGAGGAGAGCATCACCCGGCTCTGCCCGCCCAGCCGCTGCGAGCAGCCGGTCACCCCGGAACAGGGGATCGGGGTACTGGTCCGGGAGACCGGCACGCTGGCCCGGCAGATCACCGCCCCACACGACAGCCGGATCGACCCGGAGGACTCGTACCGGGAGCGCACCGCCGAGGAGGCGGGCATCGACGCCGCCGAGCCGGTGCCGAGTGACCCGAAGTTCCGCTGGGACAGCCTCAACGTCAACCAGCCGGCCCGGTTCACCGGCTTCCTCAACGGCCTCACCCCGTCGACCCGGCCCACGCTGCACTTCCTGCACCTGCTGATGCCGCACAGCCCGTGGGCGTACCTGCCGTCCGGCGCCCGCTACGAGGCGCCCGAGGACTTCCCGAACGAGGGGCGGGGGTGGGTGGACCTGGCCCGGCAGCGGCACCTGGCGCAGCTCGGCTACACCGACCGGCTGATCGGCGAGACGATCCGTACGCTGCGCGCCAATGGGCTGTGGGACCGGGCGCTGGTGGTGGTCACCGCCGACCACGGCGTCAGCTTCACCGAGGGGGCGCAGGGCCGGGGCGAGGGCGCCATTCGTGCCGCGCCCGATCAGGTGGCCTGGGTGCCGACGTTCGTCCGGACGCCGGGGCAGCGCGCCGGGCGGGTGGACGACCGCAACTGGGAACACGTCGACCTGCTGCCGACCATCGCCGACGAGGCGGCCATCCGGCTGCCGTGGCGGGTCGACGGCCGCTCGGCCCGGCAGACGCCGCGTACCGATCCGGGCAAGGTCTTCTACGACCGGCCGTCACAGCCCATGCCGATCAGCGGCGGCGTGCCCGCCGCGCTGCCGTCGCCGGCACCGCACCCGCTGGTCGGCACCACCGTGGGTGACGCGCCGCCCGGCGGCACCGCGGTCGTCGGCGGGCAGGACGCCTTCCAGGCCGTCGACCCGGACGACGGCCGGCTGCCGGCGATGGTCTGGGGAACGGTGCCCGACCAGGTCGCCGACGGCACCTCGCTGGCGGTGGCGGTGAACGGCGTGGTCGCGGCCGTGGTGCCGGTGGTGGCCCCGGACCCGGGCGGTCGCCGCTTCGCCGCGCTGCTCGCCGACGACAAGCTGTTCCGTCCCGGCGCCAACCGGCTCGACCTGTACCTGGTCGACGCCGCGGGTGACCTGCGTCGGCTGACCGTCACCTGACGTCGCGAGGGCGGTCCGGTCGGCCGTCAGCCGACGCTGCCGACGCGCCCGCACACGACCTGGCCGTCGCCCCGCGCCGGGTGCGTGACTGAGCGCTCGGACAGTTCCGTACCCGTCGCGTACCGACACTCTTCGTGCTTTCTTCGTGCCTGTACGTCCTCGTCGTCGGGGTTTCCCAGCGCTGTGGTCGGGAATCGGGTGACGCATACCTCACCGCCGAACCACGGCAGGCGGTGTCGCCGCAACCGCAATTACGGTAGAAGCGAAGGCAATTCAACGTAGATCTGCCGGCGAAGCGAGGAACCACATGACGGAAGTCAAGCTCGATCACCCCGGCGGGCAGCTGTCGATGCCGGTACATTCCGCGGTCGAGGGCCCCGGCGGGGTCGGCGTGGGCAAGCTGCTGAAGGAAACCGGGATGACGACCTACGATCCCGGTTTCGTCAATACCGCCGCCTGTTCGTCCGCGATCACCTATATCGACGGCGATGCGGGCATCCTGCGCTACCGTGGCTACCCCATCGAGCAGTTGGCCGAGAAGAGCTCCTTCCTGGAGGTCTCGTACCTCCTGATCTACGGTGAGCTGCCTTCCACCGAGCAGCTCACCGAGTTCACCGAACGCATCCGGCGGCACTCGCTGCTGCACGAGGAGATGCGTCGGTTCTTCGACGGGTTCCCCCGGGACGCGCACCCGATGGCCGTGCTCTCCTCGGCCGTCAGCGCCATCTCCACCTTCTACCAGGACAGTCTGGACCCGTTCGACGCCGAGCACGTGGAGATGTCCACGGTCCGGCTGATGGCGAAGGTGCCCACCATCGCCTCGTACGCCTACAAGAAGTCGATCGGGCAGCCGCTGCTGTACCCGGACAACTCGCTGGGCTACGTGGAGAACTTCCTGCGGATGACGTTCGGCGTGCCGGCCGAGCCGTACGAGGTCGACCCGGTGATGGCCCGCGTGCTGGACATGCTGTTCATCCTGCACGCCGACCACGAGCAGAACTGCTCCACGTCGACCGTGCGGCTGGTCGGCTCCAGCAACGCCAACCTCTTCGCCTCGGTCTCGGCCGGCGTGAACGCGCTGTTCGGCCCGCTGCACGGCGGTGCCAACCAGGCGGTGCTGGAGATGCTGGAGCGGATCCAGGCCGAGGGCGGTGACGTGCAGTCCTTCGTCCGCAAGGTCAAGGACAAGCAGGACGGCGTCAAGCTGATGGGCTTCGGCCACCGGGTCTACAAGAACTACGACCCGCGTGCCGCGATCGTCAAGAACGCGGCGCAGGACGTGCTCGGCCGGATGGCCAAGCCGGACCCGCTGCTGGACATCGCCATGCAGTTGGAGGAAATCGCGCTCGCCGACGACTTCTTCGTCGACCGCCGGCTCTACCCGAACGTGGACTTCTACACCGGGCTCATCTACAAGGCGATGGGCTTCCCGACCAAGATGTTCACGGTGCTGTTCGCGCTGGGCCGGCTGCCGGGCTGGATCGCGCAGTGGCGCGAGATGATCAACGACCCGGAGACCAAGATCGGCCGTCCGCGGCAGGTCTACACCGGTGCCGTCGAGCGGGACTACCTCCCCTTCGAGAAGCGCTGAGGTTAGCAGGGGTCCCTTCCTATGCCGTAGGCGTTAGGAAGGGACCCCTGCTTACATCCAAGACGCGCGCGAACGGTCAGTGCGCCGGGTGGCCGTCGTCGTCCTCGCCCGCCGTGGTGGGCAGCGAGCCGAGGACCCGGTTGATGACATGGATCCGGGTGCCGGCGGCCTGGTAGTCCGCACAGACGGTCTGCGCCTCGTCGCCGAACCGGGCGGCCTCGCCCTGTCCGGTGACGGTGAGTTCGGTGTCGGCGAGGGTGCGTACGGTGCCGGCGGCGACCAGTTCGGAGGCCGACATCGGCCCGGTCACCACGTGCTCGCGCAGCAGGTCCCGCAGGTCGTCGACGTCGTGCAGCAGCAGCTCGTCGAGGTTGGTCCGGGAGAACTTCGCCGAGAAGGCGTCGTCGGTGGGGGCCAGCACGGTCACGCCGGCCAGTTCGCCGCCCAGCCCGGTGGCCCGGACCGCCGCCTCGAAGGTGGTCAGCACGGGAATCCACTGGAGGGCCTGGTCGGCGGGCTGGCCGACCAGCGAGCCCGGGTTGCCGGGTTCGCTGCCCGCCGGCAGTTGTTCGCAGAGCGGGCCGGTCACGGCGACGGCGACGGGAGTCCCGGCGTCCGCCGCGTCGGCGTCGCGATCCGCGCCGCCGGTGCAGCCGGCGACCGCGAGCAGCGTGGCCAGGGCCGCACCGGCGACCGGGACCGCGCGCCGTCGGGCCCGTCGCAGGTCCGTCGTCGAGGGTCTGAGGGTGTCGGTCACGGTTGCCTCCACGTGCGTAGGTGAGAGGGGGGTACCGGCAGGCCGGGCGCGGATCCGGCCTGCCGGTACGTCGGTCGGTCGAGGTTCAGCAGGTCACAGGCGCGCGCACTGGCCGGACTTCGGACCGCTCACCGAGTTGACGACCTCCAGGCTGACCGGCGCGGCGGTGTTGCCGGAGCAGGACAGCGGGCCGTTCACGGTGTTGCCGGCGACCAGCGGAGCGTCACCGGTGTTGTTGACCACGTTGACCGGGCCGTTGGTGCGGTTGCCGACCAGGACCACCGGGCCACGGACGCCGGTCGCGTTGACCGGTCCGTGCACCGTGCTGGCGGTCAGGACGAACCCGGCCGCACCGCTGGCGTCCACCGGCCCGTTGATCGAGCTGCCGTTGACGATCAGCGCGGCACCCGGCTGGACCTTGATCGGACCACGGAGGGTGGCGTCGGCCACGCAGGTCACCCCGGAGACCGTCAGCGGACCGTTACGGGTACCGGTCACGGTGGCGGCGATCCGCTCGCCGACGACCAGACCCTCCACGGCCTGCTCGTCGAGGAGCAGCGGCACCAGACCCCGCTCGGGCTGGGACAGCGGCACGACGTACCCGTCGGCGACCTTGATCACCTTCCAGCCGTGCGCGGCGAGCCGCTGGGCCACGGTGGTCTGCCGGCCGGCGGGACCGTCGGTGCGGGCACCGTTGTACTGCGCCTCCGTGAGCTTGTACGCGCACGGCGCCTGCTCCAGGATCCGAGCCGGCGTGGGGGCGTCGACCGGCGGCGGGGTGTCACCCGGGTGCGGGGCGGGGTGCGCCTCGATCGGGCGGGAGCCGCGGAAGACGATCCGGCCGGTGTTGGCCGACTGGAACTTGATCGCCTCGGCCCGGGCACTGGTGAGGTTGGTGGCGCTCGCCTGGTGGTAGGCCAGGAACTGGTTGAACGTCCACAGCGCCGAGTAGGTCTTGCGGCGACGGTTGTTGGCCGTGTTGGTCTCGTCCGGCCGGGTCGGGCCGCCCGAGCTGCGCAGCTCCAGCAGGGAGTTGACCACGTTCTTCAGACCCAGCGTGTTCCGGAGGATGGTCTCCTCACCCAGGCCGACGTTGGCCCCGGTGCACCCGTACGGGCAGGCCCACCAGCCGTCCTTGGCGCCCTGGGTGTACATGTGACCCTCGATCATGTTCTGCGACTCGTCGAAGATCCCCTGCGCCACGTTGGCGTGCCGCGGCGGCAGCATCGGCAGGTCACCGGTGTTGGCGTTGCCGTACTCGTGACCGTCGTAGCTGGCGATCGGGCGGTAGTCGCGGATCATCTCCACGAAGGTCTGCGTCTCCGGCTGGCGGATCAGCGAGTAGTCCCGGTTCAGGTCCTGGCCGGTGGAGTTGCCCCGGCTGTTGGCGGCCCGACCGTCGCCGTTGATCGTCGGCAGGATCAGCATGGTGGTCTTCGACAGCCGGTCGAGGGTGGCCGGGTCGTCGGTGAAGGCCAGCTGGCGGGCCATGATGAAGCAGGCCTCGCGGTCACCCGGCTCGTTGCCGTGCACGTTGCAGTTGAGCAGCAGCGGGTTCGTCGCGGCCACGGCCTCCGGGGTCGCCGGCGGGGTGGGGTAGCCGATGACGAACATGTTGATCGGCCGGTTGTTGATGGTGCGGCCGAGCTCCACGACGCGGACCCGCTCGCTCAGCTCGTCGATGGCCGCCGTGTAGGCGTACTCGTTGACGTCGCTGGTGTACTGCGCGCCGAGGGTGTTCTCCCACTGCGTACGCAGGTTCTGGCCGGCAACGTTCGGGTCGCCCCAGTGCGCCTTGGTGGCGCCGCTGACGGCCGCCGAGTACGGCTGCGCCTCGGTGCCGAAGCGGGCGCGTACCCGCCACTGGAACCGGTTGCCCGGCACGAAGCCGGCGTCGGCGAAGGTGGGCTCGGAGTTGTTGATCTGACGATTCGGCCGCCAGACACCGACGATCACACCGTTAGCGGAGGGGGTCCCGTCCTCCGCGAGAGCGGTGCGCTCGATCTGGTAGTCGGTGGCGCCGTCGACGTGGGTCCAGGCCAGCGTGGCGTACCCGTCGCTCTGGACGACCGTCAGGCCCTGGACCTGGTTCGGTTCCGCCTGCGTCAGGGCCGTGGCGGGCAGTTGCCCGTACGCCGGGACGGGCTGGGCGGTCGCCGCGAGTACCGCGACGAGGAGTGTGGAGAAGACACCGGCCGTTGTCCGTCTGTATCTCAAGGGGGGTTCTCCAAACAGGAGGGAGGGCTTGGATACCGACAGCACACCTGCAGACGGCCGACTACGGGGCTGCGAGCAGGGATTCTTGAGGATGCCTTGAGGTTCGCGCACCCCGGGCCTGAGTCGACGCTCAGCCGGCCCGAAGGCGATAACCGACACCGCGTACGGTTTCGACCAGTCCGGTGTCGTCGAGCTTGGCGCGCAGCGCGGCCACGTGGACGTCGAGGTTGTGCCGGGTCGCCCAGGTGGTCTGCCAGACCTCCAACTGCAGCCGGTCCCGGGGCACCACGGTGCCCGCCTGCCGGGCCAGCGCCAGCAGCAGGTCGAACTCCTTGCGGGACAGCCCGACCTCCCGGTCGGCCACCCAGACCCGCCGGGCGTCCACGTCGATGCGCAGCGTGCCCACCTGCACCAACGTCGCCGGCTGGGCGGTCCGCGTGGTCCGCCGCATCACCGCCTCGATCCGGGCCTGCAACTCGACCATCGAGAAGGGCTTCACCACGTAGTCGTCCGCCCCGGCCCGTAACCCGGCCACCCGATCGTGCTCCTCGGCGCGCGCCGTCACGGCGATGATGGCGACCCCCTCATTGTGCTGGCGGATCCGCCGGCACACCTCCAGGCCGTCGCGGTCCGGCAGGTTCATGTCGAGCAGGATGAGGTCCACCGGCTCCGCCTCGACCGCCTCGGCGGCCGTCAACGCCTGCACGACCTCGTGCCCCCGCCGCCGCAGCGCGGCGGAGAGACCCGCCGACACGCGTAGGTCGTCTTCCACCAGGAGCACCCGCACGCACACCCTCCTCGACCTCGCGTAGGCGGGGGCCTTCCCCGAATCCTTGCGAGTCTGTCGGATGTTAAGGAGCGGTGACCAGTGCGGATACAAGATCGTAACGACAAAAACCTCTGGCCGAACGGGTCTGGCCGCCACCCGGAGCAGGCCGACAGCCACCCGTTTGGTTCGGATTGGACGGATCTGTCATCCGCGCGTCGCCGTCAGGTCGGTGCGCTGGGGGCTGCTCGCCGTCGCGGTGGTCGACCACCCTCGACGCCTGTCGAGCTGACCCGTCCGTGCGTTCGCGGCCAGGGCCGAGCATCTGGGCGGCCTCCGTTCGCGGCCAGGTCGAGCATCTGGGCGGCCTCCGTTCGCGGCCAGGGTCGAGCATCCGTCGGCCCTCGTCCACCAGCCGGTCGAGCGGACCTGGACGGCGTCGGCGATCCGTTCTCGCCGTCAGCTCGACAGGCGCGGCGAAGGAGTACCTCTTCCGCCGCCACCGACCGCCAGGCTGGCCACGTCCCGGTCGGTGGCGACATCTGCGGCGGTCGCATCACCCGGGCAGCGCCCACGCGGCACTCCCGCCACGCGGCACTCCCGCCACGCGGCCCGAACGGCGGCGGCCGGAGACGGTGACGGCCGGAGACGGTGACGGCCCTGGCGCCCGCGTGCGGCGGGAGCCAGGGCCGTGTCGTGCGACGGCGCGGGGTGTCGGTCAGCGTAGGCCGGCGGCGGCCAGCAGGTTGCCCTCCGGGACCACCGGGCGCGACCGACCGTGCGCCATGAGCTGCGCGGCGCGTTCGGCGGCGACGTTCGGGGCCTGGGCGATGGCCGCCGCGTACGCCGAGCCGGTGCGGCTGGCGATGGCCGCCCAGCCGTACTGCTCGTGCACCATGGCACGGGCGCGACGGGCCAGCGCCCGGGCACGCTCCCGGTCGGAGAGCACCGCGTGCACCGCGTCGGTCAGCGCGTCCGGGTCGTGCGGCCGGAACGTCATGCCGGTGACGCCCGGCTCGACGATCTCGGCGAGCCCGCCGGTCTCGGCGACCGCGAGTGGGGCACCGGCGGCGGCACCCTCCAGCGCCACCATGCCGAACGGCTCGTAGATGCTGGGCACCGCGAAGCAGTCCGAGGCGGCCATCACGGCCGGCAGGTCGGTGCCGCCGAGGAAGCCGGGCAGGCTGACCATGCCGCCCAGGCCGAGCCGGTGCACGTCGGCCTCCAACTCGCCACGGTACGGCCCGTCGCCGACGATCACCGCGCGCAGCCCGGGGTGCCGTTCGCGCAGCTTGGGCAGGCCGGCGAGCAGGTGCTGCACGCCCTTCTCGTAGACCAGCCGCCCGGCGAAGGTGACCAGCGGGCCGTCCCCGGCGAACCGGGCCCGGGCCTGCGCCACCGCGCTCGCCGACACCCGCCAGCGGTGCGGCTCCACCCCGTTGGGCACCACGTCGACGCGGTCGGTCGGCACCCCGAACAGGGCGCTGACCTCCTCGCGCATGTATCCGGAGCAGACCACCACCCGGGTCGACTCGGTGCTGAGCCAGTGCTCGACGCCGTGGATGGTGCGGTTCATCTCCTCGGGCAGCCAGCCCTGGTGCCGGCCCGCCTCGGTGGCGTGGATGGTGCTGACCAGCGGCAGGTCCAGGTGGTCGCGCAGGGTCATCGCGGCGTGCGCGACCAGCCAGTCGTGCGCGTGGATGACGTCGTAGCCACCGGAGGAGGCGGCGCGCAGCGCGGCCCGGGTCAGCGTGTGGTTGAACGCCATCGTCCAGGCGAGCAGACTCTCGGTGGCCAGCGGGAAGGCCACCGGGTCCTCGGCGGCGCGGACGACGCGGACGCCGTCGACGTACTCCTCCAGCGGAGCGCCCTCGCAGTGACGTGTGACGACGGTGACCTCGTGGCCGGCGGCGGCCAGGGCCACCGAGAGCGCGTGCACGTGCCGGCCCAGGCCGCCCACGAGCACCGGCGGGAACTCCCACGACAGCATCAGGATGCGGTGGGTGCGCGGCGGGGTGGCCGGACCGGGCTGGGCCGGGATCTGGGGTCGCGAGGTGAGGGTGGGCCGGTGGATTCGGTCCGTGGCGGTGGCGGTACGCCCGCCGATCCGCAGGGTCGTCACAAGAGTCTCCGTCCGTGCAGCAGAGAGTGCGCCGGCATCGGTGGCGGCGGGGGAACAGCGTCGGATTTCGGGCACGCGAGAACTTGCCCGGTAACAAGGAAACGGCATGATGGCCGATAACGCACCTTGAGAACGGTCACAGTGACGGACGGCACCGCAAGGGTTCATCTCGCATCAGTCGGCCGGATACCGGGCATTCACCCGATCGGATGGATTGGTGGCGGACCGTGCGGGGCATTACCGCCGCGCGCCTCGGCCGGGCTCCCCCGGACGGGTGCGCTCACGGGCGCGGGCGCGCGCTCGTGACAGGTGGCCGAAGGAGCGACATGCAGGTCTGGCCGGGCGAGCGGTACCCCCTCGGGGCCACGTACGACGGGATGGGCACCAACTTCGCGATCTTCTCCGAGGTGGCGGACAAGATCGAGCTGTGCCTCTTCGACGAGTGGGACGTCGGACACGAACGTCGGGTGGAACTGCGCGAGGTGGACGCGTACGTCTGGCACGCGTACATCCCGGGGATCGGGCCCGGCCAGCGGTACGGCTACCGCGTGCACGGCCCGTACGAGCCGGGGAACGGGCTGCGCTGCAACCCGCACAAGCTGCTCATCGACCCGTACGCCAAGGCGATCGACGGGGACGTGCAGTGGGACCCGGCGGTCTACGACTACGAGCACGGCGACCCGGACCGGATGAACGTCACCGACTCGGCGCCGTTCATGCCCAAGTCCGTGGTGGTGAACCCGTACTTCGACTGGGGCAACGACGCCCCGCCGCGCATCCCGTACCACCGCTCGGTGATCTACGAGGCGCACGTGCGCGGGCTGACCATGCGGTTGCCCGGCATCCCCGAGGAGCTGCGCGGCACGTACGCGGGCATCGCCTCGCCGCCGATGATCGAGCACCTGACCCGGCTCGGCATCACCGCCATCGAGCTGATGCCGGTGCACCAGTTCGTCAACGACCACCGCTTGGCCGACATGGGGCTGCGCAACTACTGGGGTTACAACACCATCGGCTTCTTCGCACCGCACCACGCCTACTCCGCCCTGGGCCACCTGGGCCAGCAGGTGCAGGAGTTCCGGGGCATGGTCAAGGCGCTGCACGCGGCCGGCATCGAGGTCATCCTCGACGTGGTCTACAACCACACCGCCGAGGGCAACCACCTCGGCCCGGCGCTCAGCTTCAAGGGTGTCGACAACCCCAGCTACTACCGCCTGTCGGAGGAGAACCGGCAGTACTACGTCGACTACACCGGGACCGGCAACAGCCTCAACGTCCGCAGTCCGCACTCGCTGCAACTGATCATGGATTCGCTGCGGTACTGGGTCACCGAGATGCACGTCGACGGCTTCCGGTTCGACCTGGCGGCCACCCTGGCCCGCGAGTTCTACGAGGTCGACCGGCTCTCCACCTTCTTCGAGGTGGTGCAGCAGGACCCGGTGGTGAGCCGGGTCAAGCTGATCGCCGAGCCGTGGGACGTCGGCCCCGGCGGCTACCAGGTCGGCAACTTCCCGCCGCAGTGGACCGAGTGGAACGGCAAGTACCGCGACACGGTCCGCGACTTCTGGCGCGGCGAGCCGGCCACCCTCGCCGAGTTCGCCTCCCGGATCTCCGGCTCCGCCGACCTCTATCAGGACGACGGGCGTCGCCCCTTCCACAGCATCAACTTCGTCACCTGCCACGACGGCTTCACCCTGGCCGACCTGGTCTCCTACAACGACAAGCACAACGAGGCCAACGGCGAGGACAACCGCGACGGCGAGAGCCACAACCGCTCCTGGAACTGCGGCGTCGAGGGCGACACCGACGACCCGGGCGTACGCGCGCTGCGCGCCAAGCAGCAACGCAACTTCATCGCCACCCTGCTGCTGTCCCAGGGCGTACCGATGATCGGCCACGGCGACGAACTGGGTCGCACCCAACGGGGCAACAACAACGCGTACTGCCAGGACAGCGAGATCGCCTGGGTCGACTGGGACGCAATCGACAGCGACCTGCTCGACTTCACCCGCCGGCTGGTCCAGTTCCGGCGCCAGCACCAGGTGTTCCAGCGCCGCCGCTTCTTCACCGGCCTGCCGGTGCACGGTCGCGGGGTGGACGAGCCTCTGCCCGACCTGGCCTGGTACACCCCGGACGGGCGGGAGATGACCGGCGAGGACTGGGGCAACGACTTCGGCCGCTCGGTGGCGCTGTTCGTCAACGGCGAGGGCATCCGGGAACGCGGTCAGTACGGCCAGCGCCACCACGACGCCTCGTTCTGGCTCTGCTTCAACGCCCACGACGCGCCACTGGACTTCACCCCGCCGCCGGCCGAGTTCGGCCAGCGCTGGAAGCTCGTGATCAGCACCGCCGAACCCGACCAGGACAAGGGCACCACCGTGGAGACCGGCGATTCGGTCTGCGTACCGGACCGCTCGCTGGTGGTGCTGGAGAGGGTGGACTGACCATGACCGTGACCCCCGTCGGGGCGACCTACCGGGTGCAGGTGAGCCCGGGATTCGACCTCGACGCCACCGCCGGCCTCGCCGACTACCTCGCCGACCTCGGCGTCACCCACCTCTACAGCGCGCCGCTGCTGGCCGCCGCACCGGGCAGCACGCACGGCTACGACGTCGTCGACCACCGGCAGGTCAACCCGGAGATCGGCGGCGAGCCCGCCCGGCAACGCCTGCTGCGGGCACTGCGCACGGCCGGGCTCGGGTTGGTCGTGGACATCGTGCCCAACCACGCCGGAGTCGCCGTACCGGCCGCCAACCCGGCCTGGTGGGACGTGCTGCGCCGGGGACGCGACTCGGCGTACGCCCGCTGGTTCGACATCGACTGGACACGCGCCCGGCTGCTGCTGCCGGTGCTCGCCGACGACCCCGACGCGCTGGCCGACCTCAAGATCGCCGACGGCGAGCTGCGCTACCACGAGCACCGCTTCCCGATCGCCGACGGCACCGGCGACGGCAGTCCCCGCGAGGTACACGACCGGCAGCACTACGAGCTGGTCTCCTGGCGACGCGGGGACGCCGAGCTGACGTACCGCCGGTTCTTCTCGATCGCCGCCCTGGCCGGGCTGCGGGTGGAGGACCCGGAGGTGTTCGCCGCCACCCACGAGCTGATCCTGGCCTGGGCGGCGGCCGGCGAGGTCGACGGCATCCGGGTCGACCACCCCGACGGGCTGCGCGACCCCGGCGGCTACCTGGCGCGGCTGCGCGAGGCCGCCCCCGACGCGTGGCTGGTGGTGGAGAAGATCCTGGAGTACGGCGAGGAGCTGCCCTCCTGGCCGGTGGAGGGCACCACCGGCTACGACGCCCTCCACGCCGTCGGTGGACTCTTCGTCGACAGCGACGCCGAGGCCGACTTCACCGCCCTGGACACCCGGCTGGTCGGCCGGGCCACCTCCTGGGCCGACCTGACCCACGACACGAAACTCGGCGCCGCCACCCGACTGCTCGCCACCGAGCTGGCCCGACTCGCCGCACTCGCCCCCGACGTGGAGCCGGACGCGGCCCGCGCCGCCCTGGCCGAGCTGGCCGCCGCGTTCCCGGTCTACCGGGGCTACCCGCCCGACGGGGCTCGACACCTGGCCAACGCCCGTGCCGAGGCCGGCCGCCGCCGCACCGACCTGACCGGCGCGCTGGACGCGGTGACCCGGCGGCTGCGCGACCCCGACGACGAGCTGGCCCGACGCTTCCCGCAGTTCACCGGCGCGGTGATGGCCAAGGGCGTCGAGGACACCGCCTACTACCGGTGGACCCGGTTCGTCGCGCTCAACGAGGTCGGCGGCAGCCCCGCCCACTTCGGCACCCTGCCCGGCCGCTTCCACCGCTTCGCCGCCGCCCGGCACGAACGCTGGCCGGCGAGCATGACCACGCTGTCGACCCACGACACCAAACGCGGCGAGGACGTCCGCGCCCGCCTGGCCGTCCTCGCCGAGCTGCCGCGCCGCTGGGCCGAGCAGGTCACCGCCTGGACCGCCGCCGTGCCGCTGCCGGATGCCGCGCTGGCCCACCTGCTCTGGCAGACCGTCGTCGGTGCCTGGCCGATCGCGCGCGAGCGGATGCACGCGTACGCCGAGAAGGCCGCCCGGGAGGCCGCCGCCTCGACCGGTTGGACCGACCCCGACCCGGCCTTCGAGCAGGCGATGCACGCCCTGGTCGACGCCATGTACGACGACCCCGCGGTGCACGCCTCGATCGCCGCGTTCGCCGCCGAGATCACCCCGCCCGGCTGGTCCAACTCGCTCGGGCAGAAGCTGGTGCAGCTCGCCATGCCCGGCGTGCCGGACACCTACCAGGGCACCGAGCTGTGGGACGACTCCCTGGTCGACCCGGACAATCGACGCCCGGTCGACTTCGCCGTACGCCGGGAGCTGCTGGCCCGGCTCGATGCCGGCTGGCAGCCGGCGGTGGACGAGACCGGCGCGGCCAAGCTGCTCGTGGTGTCCCGCACCCTACGGCTGCGTCGCGACCGCCCGGAGCTGTTCGGCGACTACCAGCCGATCGTCGTGCACGGCCCGGCCGCCCGGCACGCCGTCGCCTTCGACCGGGGCGGCGCGCTCGCCGTCGCCACCCGGCTTCCGCTCGGCCTGGCGGCGGGCGGCGGCTGGCGTGACACCACCCTGTCATTGCCTGTTAACGAGATGTCGTGCCAGTTCACCGGGCGGGTCTACAGTGACGGTCAGGTCCGTCTGGCCGACCTGCTCGCCACCTATCCCGTCGCGCTACTCGCCCCTCTCGATGGCTCCGGGAAGGCGTCATGACCGAGTTCACCGTCTGGGCACCGGAGGCGTCCCGGGTCCGACTGCGCCTGCCGGGCGCCGCCGACCACGAGATGCGGGCCTCCCGGGGTGGCTGGTGGCGGGTCGAGGTGCCCGACGCCGGCGACGACTACGCATTCCTGCTCGACGACGACGACCGGGCGCTGCCCGATCCCCGCTCGCGGTGGCAGCCCGCCGGGGTGCACGGCCCGAGCCGCCGCTACGACCACGCCGCGTTCGACTGGACCGACACCGCCTGGACCGGGCGGCAACTGCCCGGCAGCGTCCTCTACGAACTGCACGTCGGCACGTTCACCCCGGAAGGCACCTTCGACGCCGCGATCGGCAAGCTCGACCACCTGGTCGACCTCGGCGTCGACATGATCGAGCTGCTGCCGGTCAACGCCTTCAACGGCGAGCACAACTGGGGGTACGACGGCGTGTGCTGGTTCGCCCCGCACGAACCGTACGGTGGCCCGGACGGCCTGAAACGCCTCGTCGACGCCGCCCACGCCAAGGGGCTGGGGGTGATCCTCGACGTCGTCTACAACCATTTCGGGCCCTCCGGGGCCTACGCGCCGATGTTCGCGCCGTACCTCAGCGAGCGGGACACCCCCTGGGGCCAGGCGGTCAACCTGGACGGCCCGCACTCCGACGGCGTACGCCGCTTCATCACCGACAGCGTCCTGATGTGGCTGCGCGACTACCACGTCGACGGCCTGCGTCTGGACGCCGTCCACGCGATGCCCGACTCCCGCGCGGTGCACCTGCTGGAGGAGATCGCCGTCGAGGTCGAGTCGCTCTCGGTGCACCTGGGCCGCCCGCTCTCCCTGATCGCCGAGTCCGACCTCAACGACCCCCGACTGATCAGCCCCCGCGAGGCCGGCGGCTACGGCCTGCACGCCCAGTGGAACGACGACGCCCACCACGCCCTGCACACCCTGCTCACCGGCGAACGGCAGGGCTACTACGGCGACTTCGGCACCATGGAGTGCCTCGCCGAGGTGCTCACCGGCGCGTTCTTCCACACCGGCACCTGGTCCACCTTCCGCCACCGCCAGCACGGCCGCCCGGTCGACCCGCGTACCCCCGGCCACCGCTTCGTCGCGTACCTGCAGAACCACGACCAGATCGGCAACCGCGCGGTTGGTGATCGCCTCTCCGCGACGCTGTCCCCGGCGCTGCTGCGGGTCGGCGCGACGCTGCTGATGACCGCCCCGTTCACGCCGATGCTGTTCATGGGGGAGGAGTGGGCGGCCTCCACACCCTGGCAGTTCTTCACCAGCCACCCCGAGCCCGAACTGGCCACCGCCGTGGTCACCGGCCGGCGCAGCGAGTTCGCCGCCCACGGCTGGCCGCCCGGCGACGTGCCCGACCCGCAGGACCGGCAGACCTTCGTCCGCTCCCGGTTGGACTGGGCCGAGCTCGACAAACCCGAACACCGCCAGATGTACGAGTTCCACCGCCGACTGATCGCGCTGCGCAAGTCCCGCCCCGAACTGTCCGACCCGCACCTGTTCGCCATCGACGTCCGTCACGGCGACCGGTTCCTGGTGATGCGACGTGGTGGCTGCCTGGTGGCGGCGAACCTCGCGGACAAGCCGCAGCGGGTGACCCTGCCCGGAGTGGCCCGTCGGGTGCTGCTGGCCACCGGGGAGGGCGTCACGGTGCAACGCGACCGCATCGAACTACCGGCGGAAACGGCAGCGATCGTGGCGGTTTGACCGGCCGGTCGTCCTGGACCACGGGTGCGGGTCGCCGACTACCAGAAGCGCCACTCGGCGGGATCCTCGCGGCCCTTGACCAGCCGGATCGAGGCCGCCAGCTTCAGCGCGTCGTCGCGCTCCCCGACTGCGGCGGTAGCGCTCCGGGCGATGTGGAGGTACGCGACGCACTCGGCGCACCCGCCGGGCAGCTGCGCCACCCGGTAGACCCCCACAGTTCCGCTACCGCGCGATTCGGAGGCGGTGGCGGGCCGGCCCGCCACGGTGACTTCGTCGTTGTGTCTGGTGCGGAGCAAGCTCTCGGTGCTGATGCCGACCGTGACGACCGGCCGCCGTTCCCGGTGATTTTCGTCGATCTGCTCGACCTGCCCCACCAGGTAGTCGGCAGCGAACCAGATAGGCTGGTCCGCGTCCCAACTCAGGTGTGCACGTTCGAGTAGGGCACCGTCAGGCAGGCCCTTCACTCGGAACGGGAGGGCTCGCGGCGTGGTGTCGAGACGAACGCCCTCGGCTACCTGACGCGCCAACTCGTCCCGGCGGTAATCGAAGCTCACCGTGCTCAGCGTCATTCGGATCCATGCGTCCGGTGCGTACTCCCAGGCCAGCACCCGATTGGAGTCCGATATGCCCTCGAAGGCGGGTCGACCGTGCACCGGCGCGATGGGGTCATCGGGAACGGGCGGCTTGCCCGAGTCCTCGTCGTCTGGAACGAATCGGTGGACGTCGGCGCCCCGCGCTGCCATCAGGATGTCAATGTGCCAGTCAGAGCCGCCCGAGGAGGTGTCGTCCTTCTCGGGGGTCGAGGCGGCATCGAATGATCCGCGAAGAGCGAGACGGTGAACCTCCGGCCCGGTGGTGTAACTGGCGCTGTCCACGGGGCCAGGCAGATAGCCGAAGCGGAGCAACTGCTGGCTCGGGTCGAAGCGGACGGGTACCGACGTGGCGATGCCGCCCGTGTTCGAGGCCCGTCCGGCGACCCACACGCTCAGACCCGCCACCACCGCCACCACGACCGTCACTGTCACCAGGATCAGGAACCGACGGTTGGTGCTCGCCATGGACATCCTCCCCGATGCGGTGCGCCGTGCGGCGGCGCGGTGTGGCAGTTCCGATTACCAGGTGCGCCACTGGGCGGGATCCTCGTGGCCCTCCACCAGCCGGATCGAGGCTGCCAGCTGCAGTGCGGCCTTCCTGTCCTGCACCATGGTGGCGCCGGCGCTTCGCTTGGGTATGTGCAGCTCCGCGACGCACTGGGCGCACCCACCGGGGAGTTGACCCACCCGGTAGGTCCCTGCGCTGCTCTTCCTACTGAAGACGTGTGCGGTGGCGGCCCGGCCCGACACGGTCACGGCTTCGGTGCCGCTATCCAGGCTCTCGGTGGTGAGACCCACCGTGAAGTCGGGATCGATGAAGCCTCCGTAGTCCTTCTGCTCCAGCAGGTACCCGGCGGAGGACCGAACAGGTCCGTCTTCGGTCCATTCCAGGACCGCACTGCCGAGTACGGCGCCTTCGGGCAACCCCGCCGTCTCGAACGGCAGGGCGAGCGGTCTCGTCTCCCAGCGAATGCCCTCGGCAACCTGACGAGCGAGCGCGAGCTCAGCGCTCCGGTCGACACCGTGCACCGTTATCCGGATCCATGAATACCGCACGTACTCCCAGGACAGCACCTGACCCTCGTTGGTGAAGGCGGGACGCCCGCGCACCGGCGCGATCTCATCGCCCGGTAACTTCCATCCGGCCTCTTCGTCGTACTCCCGGTCCCAACGGTGCGCGTCGACGTCCTGTGCCGCCATCCTGACCTCGACCCGCCAGCTCCGATCGACGGGCTTTGGGGGGTCTCCCGACTGCCAGTTCCAGTCGCTGGGCGGCTGCCCGCTCACCATGATGCTCTGCATTCCGGGCTCGGTCTCGTATCTCGCCCAGCGGACGGTGCCAGGCAGAAAAGTGAGGTGGATCAGTTGCTGGCCGGGGTCGAATCTGAAGGGCACCGATGTGGGTAGGCCGTGGGAGATGTCGTCCGTCTGCGAAACCCGTCGGGTGGCCCAGACAGTCAGGCCCGCCACCACCGCGACCAGGGTCGTCACGGTTACCAGGATCAGGGCCCGGCGGTGGGTGCCGCGTCTGTCGACCCGGGGCATCTCGGCGGCGGAGGCAGGAGGCAGCTTCCCCGGTTCGTGCGCGTCACTCGCCACGGACGTCCTCCCCGGGTCGGTGCGCCGTGCGGCGGCGCGACCCGGGGAGTCTATGACCTATCCCGTCCCGGCTGCTGTCCCTTAGCTCGACCAGGGTCCCTGTTGATGCCGCACTCACCGATGCCGCACCGGCGTCCACCATCATCGTGGCAGTGCAGCTGTTTCCAGCCCGGCGTGTCGAACAGCTACGCTGCCACGATCACGGCCGCCGACTGAGGTGCGGCCGCCGGCGCGTACTTTCCTCGCCGAGATCGCGCGGGGACCGGCGCAGGCCGGCGTGGCCACTCTGGTCGGCCTCACCCGCTGATCATTCGCGCCAAGCCGATTGCGATGGTCGATCCGTCAGGACAGGCTCCAAGGGGCGTTGGAGCCCGTCGGCCGGCAGTGCGTATCAACGGTTGCTTGACGCTTCATCAATGAGCTTGCGTGGTTGCTCCATGCTGAGGTGCGGGATAGCCGGTCTGGTGATCATCGGGGAGTGGCATGTCCAGTTGGTCGTCGTGGAAGCGGTGGGCTCCCAGAATGATGATTCCCCTGCTGGCTGTGCTGTCCGTGGGGCTGATCGGATTGTCTCCGGTGGCGATGACGTGGATGGCGAGCCTGCCCGTGCAGTGGAATGACCTTTCCGACATGGGGCAGGCGTACGGCGGCACGTCGGCGGTCCTCTCCGGGCTCGCGTTGGCCGGTGTGTCGGCATCCCTTCTGATGCAGAACAGGCTGAATCGGGTCAGTCAGCTCCATGCGATTCGGCAGCGGCACTTCGACATCGTCAGACTGGCCTCGACAATCCCAAGTACCTCCATGTCGACGGATCCGCAGCGCTCGGCGACCCGGACAGCCAACTCAAGGCGTACACCAACCTGGTCGTCAGTCACTGGGCGATGCTCTGGGATCTCGCGGAGGTGCCTGAGGAAAGGCTGCATGTCATTTCGAGGCGTTTGTTCGAGTCGGCGGTGGCGCGCGACTGGTGGAAGGTCAACGGCCAGTCGTACAGTTCACGCTGGCGGAAGAAGTTCGTCGCGATTCTCTCCGATGAGTGTGATCGTGCGGCCCCGGCGGCCCGGTCGTCTTCCCTTTCGACGGTGCCCGCTTCGGCGCCGACCCCGCCGCAGCTCGCGTCTTCGACCGACGGTCGGAGCCGTGCTCTCGCGGTCGGTGTGGTCGCCGGCATCGGTATGGGGATCCTGCTGTACTCCGCGACGCGCAAACGCAGGGTGATGTGCCTCGTCGGCTCTCGTTCGTGATCCGGCCGCAGGTCACGCGCTTCCGCTTGTGGTTGCCGGGTCTAGCGTTGTGCAGGTGGGGTCGGTGGGGAGGTAGATCGGCCTGCGTCGGGATCGGGCGTGGAGAGCGGCGCTGATCCGGTGGGCGACTGCGGCGGGGAGGCGCTTCTCGGCTTCGGTGGGCGGGAAGAAGGCGGCCTCGGTCAGTTCGTCGTCGGGCAGGTCGAAACGCTCCGTGCCGGTGAGCGTGCCGCAGTCGAAGGTGAAGTGGACCAGGGAGCGCAGGCGCGGACCGTCGGGCGGTGCCCAGTCCACCACGAGCAGGTCACCGACGGGCAGGGTGAGGCCCAGTTCCTCGTGGACCTCGCGGGCGCACGCATGGTGCGGGTATTCGTCGGACTCGATACCGCCGCCGGGGAACGCCCAGTAGTCGCGGTAGCGGGGCTTGACCAGCAGGACGTCACCGGCCGGGTCGGTGATCAGGGCACCGGCCGAGGCGTGGAAGGTCGGCAGGTCGGCGTACCAGACGGAAGGCTCGGTCCAGGTCACGAACCGACGGTAACGGCCCGGGTGCCGACGGTGGGAGGTCCCACGCCGAGGTCGGTCGGTGCTGCTGATCCGTCTACGCCGTCAGCTCGAAAGGGGCCGAGGGAGCACACTTCGGGGCGCGGGCGGGGGTGCGCCTGCGTGAGGCGCGGGCGGGGGCCATGCGCCGTGTCGTGAGGCATGAGCGGGGGGCGCGCCTGCGTGAGGCGCGGGCGGGGGCCGCGCGCCGTGTCGTGAGGCATGAGCGGGGGGCGCGCCTGCGTGAGGCGGGGGCGGGGGCGGGGGCGATGCACCGTGTCGTGAGGCGCGCAAGCGGGGCCAGGCGCGGCGCGAGCGAGGACCAGGTGTCACGCGGGTCAAAGGCGGGTCGGTGGTCGGCGCGTACTCCTGGGAGGCAATGTCTGGCGACGGGCCGCACCGGCCGGCGTCGCGCGCCTGGCCGGTGCGGCCGTGCCAAGGGTTCGCGGTCAGCGGCGCGTCGCGAAGACCACGCCGGTCAGGCAGAGCGCACCGCCCAGCAGGGCGAGTGGCGCCGGTACCTCGCCCAGCAGCGTCCAGGAGAGCAGGACCGTGACCGGCGGGACCAGGTAGGTCGCGGCGGTGGTGCGGCCCGCCGTCCAGCGGGACAGGACGTAACCCCAGGTGAGGAAGCCGATCGCGGTCGGGAACACGCCGAGGAACAGCACGCCCAGGGTCGCCGGGAGCGGGGCGGCGGCGAACTCCGTGAGCAGCGTGGGCGCGAACGGCAGCAGGGCAGCCGTCCCGGCCAACGCACCGAGCCAGGTCATCGTCACCGCGTCGACCCGCGCCAGGAGACGTTTCTGGAGCAGTACGCCGAAGGCGTAGAGCGCGGCGGCGAGTACCGCCAGCGTGACGCCCACCGGGTCGGCGTGCCCGGTGAAGCCGCCGACCGCGATCAGGGCCACGCCCGCGAAGGCGATCGTCACGCCGACGCCGAGGCGGCCGGTGAGCCGCTCGCCGAGTACCAGCGTCGCGGCGATCGCCACGAGGATGGGTGCGACCGCCACCAGCAGCGCTGCCGTCCCGGCGTCGACCAGCCGCTCGGCGGCGTTCAGCGCCACGTTGTACCCGCCGAACCAGGCCACGCCCCAGAGCACGATCAGCCTCAGCGTGCCGCCCCGGGGAACGGCGACCCGGCGGGGCGCCGCCACGTCGGTGTGCAGGACCCGGAACCGTCGGGTGACGACGACGAACAGGGTCAGCGCGGCGGACGCCGCCACCATGCGGCCCAGCGCCATCGCGCCCGGCGAGTAGTCGTGTCCGGCGAAGCGGATGCCGACGAACGCCGAGGCCCACAGCACCACCGTGGTCCCGGCGGCGGCCAGGATCGGCCACGACCGTCGGCGCGGTGCCACAGGTCGGGAGTACGCCGTGCCACGGGACCTGTCGGCGGCGGCCCTGGCAGGGGCTTCGGTGAGCGTCATGGAACGATTCTCGAACGCCCGACGATTCAGCACCAGCGACTGTTTCTTCACGACTGTTAAGTTCTGCTTTACGGTTGGGGGGTGCTCGACGTCCACCGCCTCCGGGTCTTCCGTTCCGTCGTCGCGTCCGGCTCCGTGCAGGCCGCCGCCGCCAACCTCGGCTACACCCCCTCCGCCGTCAGCCAACACCTCACCGCGCTGCAACGCGAGACCGGCCTCACCCTCCTCGCCCGCGCCGGTCGTGGCCTGCGCCCCACCGCCGCCGGCCACGCCCTCGCCGCCGAGGCGGACCGGGTGCTCGCCCGCGTCGGCGCGGCCGAGTCGCTGATCGCGGACCTGCGTACCGGCCGCACCGGCTCGCTCTCCATCGCGTACTTCGCGTCGGTGGGCGAGGCGTGGATGCCGCTGGTGGTGCGGCGCATCCTCACCGAACTCCCCGGCGTCCGGATCGACCTGCAACTGCGGGAGCACATCCCGGACAGCCGGGAGGAACGCGCCGACGTCCAGGTCGTCGTGGCGGACCCCGGCTTCGAGCCCGGTACGGGCTTCACCGCCCAGCACATCGTCGACGACCCCTACGTGGCCGTCCTGCCCGCCGGGCACCCCCTCGCCGGCCACGACGAGGTGGACCTGGCCGAGCTCGCCGAGGAACGCTGGGTCGACAACGACTTCGCCCGAGGCTGGTGCCGCGCCAAACTCCTCGAAGCGTGCACCGCCGCCGGATTCAGCCCGGCGTTCCGGGTCGAGGCGCACGACTACCGGACGGCGCTCGCCTTCGTCGCCGCCGGTATCGGCCTCACGGTGCTGCCCGCGCTCGGCGCCGCACACCTGCCCGACGGGGTGACCCCGATCCGGGTGGTCCGCCCGACACCGATGCGCTCGATCCACGTGGTGGTGCACGACGCCGTCGCGCACACTCCCGCCGTACGCACCACGATCACCGCCCTCCGAGAAGCCGCCGGCACTGCGCACACGCGATAGGGCGCTCAGCGGCCGGCGCGTTTCCAGGCGCGGTAGAACTCCTTGTAGAGGAAGCGCTGGACCGGTGTGCCCGTGGCGGAGACCTGCTTCCCGATCGCCCGTGCGCCGATCCACATGCCGGCGACCTTGGGCACGCCGGGCACCGACTCGGTCACCGACGCGACCCCGTTGACCAGTTCCTGCTCCACCGCCGAGAGTGCGACCTTGCGTAGGCCGAGCCGTTCCAGCAACTGTCGCTTCGCCCCGCTGATGTCCCGGGCGAGACGCAGGTAGTCCTCGTCTGTGACGCATCTGGCGACGGCGACGCGCAGGTCGACTGCCTTCTCGCGATACTCGGCGATGCGCGCGACGACCAGCCCGATCCAGTCGCGCTCGTTCATCCGGCCGGTCTCCGCAGCCTGCCAGAGACGCCCGCCGAGCAGCGGAAGTTCGAGTTCCAGAAGCTGCACCCGGTGGGTGTCATTGTCGTCCGCCGCCGTCACGAGAGTCTCGTGGATGCCGCGAATGGCCTTGATGACGTCGAGTACGACACCTTCCGTCGCGCCTTCGGCAGAGAGATCGAAGGTCAGCAGGAAATCACGTCGGATCGGATGCGCCTGATAGGTCAGCCCGGTGGCGTCGGCCCGCGAGCGGTACTTCAGGCCCCGCGCGAGAGTCGCCGCGACGTACACCTCCTCGCCGGGCGGAGCCATCGACCGCAGCGGACCACGGAGCACGATCGATGCCGCCCGCGCCCAGATACCGAATGGATCGTCCTCCACACCGTCGGCGGTACCGATGCGATCGGTGTGGTGGCCCTCCACCCGTACGTGTGCCGCCTGGAAGGCACACCATCCATGGATCCGCTTCGACAGCGAGTTGCGCTCGCCGGGTATCGCGTCATCGCACGCGATCGCCTGCTCGATGAACTGGCCGAGCACCTGATTTCCGCGCCGGCTCTGCAACTCGTCCAGTGCCTCCTCCTCGGCACCGCGTACCCGGCTCGTCTCGGCGTCGTCGAGTTGCAGTGGGTGCAGCAGCCCGGCGTCGGCGAGCGCACGGAGCAGGTGCGGTTTGCCACCGAAATCAGCGGCGAAGGGTCGGGCGAGGACCGGGTGGGCGACCCAGACCCGCTCCATGAAGATCAGGGACTGGATCAGTTCCACGAACGACTGACGGGCGAAGGGATCGCCAGGGCGAGTGCCGTGATTCTGGGCTACCACGAAATCTTCGGCACTGATGATCGACGTGACGTCTACGAGGACTTCGGTGTTCCGGTGGGGGAGTCCCGAGCTAGCTCCACGAACCACTTCACGGCCTCCGGGCGACCCATCACGGTGCTGGCGAAAGTCGGCTCTGGTTGGGCGAGCGTTTCCATCGACACCGGAAGGCGACGATTGGCATTCACGTCCGTGGACATTAGACCGACGATCTCACCGAGGCACAAGCCCGCGAGGCCGTCCCAGACCTTCTGCCGAGGACGGTAGAAGAGGTCGAAACGTGGCGAGTCCGCCGCGAGATCGGTGAGGTCCAGGGCAGTGCGGAGCATGTCCAAGGTCTGTGACGTGGTGCGCGTCTTGACCGCGTACCCGGCGTCGATCATGCCGCTCTCGTGCGGCGGGGCCGCCGAGCCTGCGCTACGCGTCAGGGATACGACACGTGTTGGCTCCTCGCGGTGACGGGCGGGCCTGCCGTTGACGGTGATCGTCCGTCCAAATCGTGAGGCGACGACGACGACCGGCGTGCGACCGGTGCCGAGTTCGGGGGCGACGATGAGTGCGGCCACCGGTTCCCGGTGCTCCAACAGGCAGACGACGGAGCAGAACTCCGCGCTCTCCGGCTTGACGAACTCGGCGGTGCCGTCGATCGGATCGATGACCCAGATCCGCTCGGGCTCCTCGTCCGAGCCCGGCCGCCACGTGCCGCTGCCGGACTCCTCCGCGAGTATCCGTGCCTCGGGATCGATCTCCCGGATCCTTCCGATGATCATTTGCTCGATTGCGAGGTCGGCTTCGGTGAGCAGGGTGTGGTCGGCCTTCTCCCGTACGTCCAGCTCGGCCACTCGCGACCGGTACGTCGTGAGTTTCTCCAGCAATTCCGCCGTGAGGTCGGCCCACAATTTGCCAAGATCCATCGGCTCGACTCTCCTCGCGACCAGCTCGGGATGGCCTTCGATCGACATGTCCCATCATTCCATCCACCGCCCGTCTGGCCGAGCGCTCCGATCGTCGGAGAGCCGTTCGACGCGGAGCCACCCTGGGCACGCGGCACCCGGATGTAAGGAAGGGTCCCCTGCTATGCACGAGGCGTTAGCAGGGGACCCTTCCTTGCGCCGCCAACTTGCATGGGTATGCGGGGTGGTGCATACTCTTCCTTGTGTCCAAGGTTCTTACCTCCCTGCCCACGGGTGAACGTGTCGGCATCGCCTTCTCCGGCGGCCTCGACACCTCGGTCGCGGTCGCGTGGATGCGCGACAAGGGCGCGGTGCCCTGCGCCTACACCGCCGACATCGGCCAGTACGACGAGCCCGACATCGCCTCGGTGCCCGGTCGCGCGCTCAGCTACGGCGCCGAGTTGGCCCGCCTGGTCGACTGCCGGGCCGCCCTCGTGGAGGAGGGGCTGGCGGCGCTGACCTGCGGCGCCTTCCACATCCGCTCGGGCGGACGGGCGTACTTCAACACCACGCCGTTGGGGCGCGCGGTCACCGGGACGCTGCTGGTGCGCGCGATGGTCGCCGACGACGTGCAGATCTGGGGCGACGGGTCGACCTTCAAGGGTAACGACATCGAGCGCTTCTACCGGTACGGCCTGCTGGCCAACCCGCAGTTGCGGATCTACAAGCCGTGGCTGGACAGCAGCTTCGTCACCGAGCTGGGTGGCCGCACGGAGATGTCCGAGTGGTTGCAGGAGCGCGGCCTGCCCTACCGGGACAGCACCGAGAAGGCGTACTCCACGGACGCCAACATCTGGGGCGCCACGCACGAGGCCAAGACCCTCGAACACCTGGACACCGGTATCGAGACGGTCAACCCGATCATGGGCGTCCGGTTCTGGGACCCGGCGGTGGAGATCCCCACCGAGGACGTGACGATCGGCTTCGACCAGGGCCGCCCGGTCACGATCAACGGCAAGGAGTTCGGCAGCGCGGTGGACCTGGTGCTGGAGGCCAACGCCATCGGCGGCCGGCACGGCCTGGGCATGTCCGACCAGATCGAGAACCGGATCATCGAGGCCAAGAGCCGGGGCATCTACGAGGCCCCCGGCATGGCGTTGCTGCACGCCGCCTACGAGCGGCTGGTCAACGCCATCCACAACGAGGACACCCTGGCGAACTACCACAACGAGGGTCGCCGTCTCGGCCGTCTGATGTACGAGGGTCGCTGGCTGGACCCGCAGGCGCTGATGCTGCGCGAGTCGCTGCAACGCTGGGTCGGCACGGCGGTCAGCGGCGAGGTGACGCTGCGACTGCGTCGCGGCGAGGACTACTCGATCCTGGACACCACCGGCCCGGCCTTCAGCTACCACCCGGACAAGCTGTCGATGGAGCGTACCGAGGACTCGGCGTTCGGCCCGGCGGACCGGATCGGCCAGCTCACCATGCGCAACCTGGACATCGCCGACTCGCGGGCCAAGCTGGAGCAGTACGCCAACCTGGGCATGGTCGGCGGTGCGCCGCAGCGGGTGCTCGGTGCCGCGCAGGCCGCCTCGACCGGGCTGATCGGGGCGATGCCGGAGGGCGGCGCGGAGGCCATCGCCTCCCGGGGCGTCTCCTCGACCGAGGACGCGGCCCTCGACCGTGCCGCCATGGAGTTCGGCGTCGACTGACCGCCGGGGCTCCGACCAGGCTCGTCCGCCCGCCGTCGACGGTCACCCACCGTCTGCGGCGGGCGGTGCCGTCTCCGGCGGGCCGATCCGCGACCGGTACGCTGGCCGCCCCCGGGTGTCCCGCACGTCCGACGCCCCGGGTGTCCCCGAAGGAGGTGGCCGTGCCCGCAGCCGTCCGACCCTGGCTGGCGGTCGCCGTGGCGAGCGTCGTCGCGTTCCTCGCCTGGGCCGGCTTCTGGTATCTGGCCGTGCCGCGCGTCGACGTGTGCCCGGCGATCCATCCCGCGCCCGCCGGATGCCGGGTCGACGAACGGATCTCCACCGCGTGGGCCTGGACGATCATCGTGGCGCTGCTCTACGTGGCCACCGTCGTCGCCCAGGTGCGTCCGAGTGCCCAGCGCCGCCAGGCGGTCGTGTTGGGCACGGTGGCACTCGGCGTCTCGGCCCTCTATGGCCTCTGGAAGGTGTGGCAGGCGGGCGGCTGATCCGCTGCCGCGCGTCGACCGCGCCGAGTCCGGCGGTACGCCCGGCGACCGGGGGCGGTGTGACTGGGCGGCGCGCGGCCATCGATCGATGACCGATCGACCGAGGTGACCTTCTCGCGGTGTGCGCTCTACTGTGCGTAGCCGTCCGGTCGCGTTTCGTCCACGCTCGGTGAGAGGCGGCGCCGACCGGTCACCCGCTTCCCGAGGAGGACCCGTTGAGGTTGTCGACCCGCCTGTCCGCCGCCGTGACCGCGACCGTGCTGGTCGCGTCCGCGCTGACCGTCCTGCCCGCCTCTGCCGCCTACGCCACCCCGCTCACCTACCGCGCCGTCGACCTGGGCACCCTGGGCGGTGCCGCCAGCGCCGCCACCGCGACGAACGACCGGGGCACGGTCGTCGGCTGGAGCCTGACGGCCGGCGGCGCCCGGCACGCGTTCGTGTGGCGCGGCGGGGTGATGACCGACCTCGGCGTCTTACCGGGGCACCTGGAGTCCACCGCCGTCGACGTCAACGAACGCGGCGACGTGGTCGGCACCTCGACCGGGCCGGAATGGATCACCCGGGCGGTGCTCTGGCGCAACGGTCAGATGATCGACCTGGGCACCCTCGGCGGCGACTACAGCGAGGCGGTGGCCGTCAACGACCGGGGGCAGGTGCTCGGGCTGAGCAACCCGCCCACCGACATCCCGCACCGCTTCCTCTGGCAGGACGGCGTCTTCACCGACCTGGGCCGGCAGGACTTCTACGAGACGACCGACGGGCTCAACAACCGGGGCGACGTGGTGGGCACGTTCAACGTCCCGCCCTACGACTACCCGTGCACCTGCGTGGGCGGCCGGCTGCGCGACGGCGTCGTCACCCCGATCGGTCACCACGCGATGGCGATCAACAACCTGGGCCACGTGGTCGGCTCGGCCGGCGGCCGGGCCTTCCACTGGCGCGCCGGGGTGCTGACCGACCTGGGCACGCTGGGCGGGCCGAGGAGTCGGGCGACCGACGTGAACGACCTGGGCGTGGTCCTCGGATACAGCGAGACCCCCTCCTACGCGCAGCGACCGGTGCTGTGGTGGGCCGGTCGCACCGTCGACCTGTTCACCCGGGGGCTCGATACCGCCGACCAGGTGAACGACCTGGACATCCGGGGTCGGCTGGTGGGCAGCCGCGACGGGCGCGCCACGCTGTTCCGGTAGCGGTCCGGCTGCGGGCGTACGCGGTCGACGACGGGCTGCCCGACGCGGACCGCGCGCTGCTGGTCGACTGGCTGCGTCGCAACACCACCGGCGACACCACGATCCGGGCGGGTGCGCCGGACGGCTGGGTGGTGGGGGACAAGACCGGCTCCGGCGGGTACGGCACCCGCAACGACATCGCGGTGCTCTGGCCGCCGGACCGGCCTCCGATCGTGCTGGCCGTGCTCTCCCGCCGTGGCGAGAAGGACGCCGGGTCGGACGACGCCCTTCTCGCCCGGGCGGCTGCGCTCACCCTGGCCGCCCTGCGCTGAGTCGGGCTCACGGCACGGCGGCACCGGTGAAGTCGAAGTGCGCGGTCAACGGGGTGCCCCGTACCCGCAGGGGCTGGGCGCCGCCGATCTGCGCGGCGTTCGGATACCAGCGGCTCGGCGTGTACGCGCAGTCGCAGCGCAGCACCACCGACTGCCCCGGCAGCAGCCGCAGCGTGTACTCGGAGGCCGCGTCCGCCACGCCCAGCACGTCACCGGTGCCGGCGTGGAACGCGATCACCTGCGCGTAGTGGGAGATGTCCGGGGCGGTGACGGTGCCGCTGACCACGGTGCCGGGGCGCAGCGTCTGGTCGAGGGTGGCGGTCGCACCGGCCCGGACCCGCACCGTGCGGGCCTGGCGCCAGTCACCGGTGCCGCCGGACCACTGGCTGGCCAGCCGGGTTCCGCTGAAGTACAACGGCCAGTGGTACGGCCCGAGGCCGGTCAGCGTGTAACGGCCGTCGTCGTCGCTGAGGGCGCCCCGGCCGCCGTACTTGGGGTCCGGGACGTCCGGCATCGTCGAGGCGTACCCGGAATAGGCCAGCGGCGTACCGTCCGTCCTGGTCAGTCGGCCGGTCACCGCGCCCGCCGGGTCGAAGCGGACCGTCGGCGCGGTCACGGTCCGGCCGGCCCGCACCGTGACGACCGTCGCCTTCTCCCGTTGTCCGGTGCCGCCGTGCGCGCCGACCCACTGCAGGCCGTGGTGGGGTTCGTAGGGGCGGGCCAGCAGGCGGTAGCGGCCGGGGGGCACGTCGGTGGCGACCACCGCGCCGCCTTCGGTCCCGGTGCAGCCGGCGAGCCGCCCGACCTGTTCCTCGCCGATGGCGACGACGGTGAGCGGGTCGCGGTCGACCGGGACCAGGTGCAGGCAGCCGCGGGCATCGGCGCCGGTGGCGGCGTCCCGCACGGTGGTCCGTAGCTCGCCGGTGGTGCCGGTACGCGCACCGGCGGTGGCGGGCAGGGGATGGACGGCGCCGCCGACCAGGGCGAGCGCGAGCAGCGGTACGGCGGCGCGGGCGACGGAGTGACGGTGTGACGGTGGCATCGGCGGATCCTCTCGACCCGGCGGAAGGAAGTCGCTCCTACGCTAATGCCCGTGCCCGTCCGGTCACTCTCTGTGTCGGGAGGTCGTCAGGGGATCGGCCACTCGTGGACCGGGCGGTTGCTGTGCATCAGCTCCACGTAGTGCCGCAACACCTCGCGCAGCGCCTCCGGTCGGTCGAGCTGGTCGGTCGACTCCAGCCGGTGCAGCGTGGCCACCTGCCAGCTCGCGCCGTTGCGGCCGGTGAGGCAGCGCTGCTCGATGACGCCGAGCAGGCGGTCCCGCTCGTCCGGGTCGACGCCCGACCGGTCCAGGCCCTGCTGGGCCAGCGGGAGCAGGCGACGCAGCACCAGTTCGGTGACGGGCAGGTAGCCCAGGCCGGGCCAGAAGACGTGCGCGTCGATGCCGTGCCGGGCGCAGGTGTTGAAGTTCTCCTCGGCGGCGCTGAACGACATCTGCGACCACAGCGGACGGTCCGCCTCGGCGAGTGCCCGGACGAGTCCGAAGTAGAACGCGCCGTTGGCGACGGTGTCCAGCACGGTCGGCCCGGCCGGCAGCACCCGGTTCTCCACCCGCAGGTGCGGCCGGCCCCGGTGCACGTCGTACACGGGTCGGTTCCAACGGTAGACCGTGCCGTTGTGCAGCCGCAGCTCGGCCAGGTTCGGTACGCCACCGGCGGCCAGCGTCTCCGAGGGGTCCTCGTCGTCGCAGACCGGCAGTAGTGCCGGGAAGTAGCGGACGTTCTCCTCGAACAGGTCGAAGACCGAGGTGATCCAGCGTTCCCCGAACCACACCCGGGGCCGTACGCCCTGCGTCTTGATCTCCTCGGGGCGGGTGTCGGTGGCCTGCTGGAACAGCGGGATGCGGGTCTCGCGCCACAGCTCCCGGCCGAAGAACAGCGGCGAGTTCGCGCCGAGCGCCACCTGGATCCCGGCGATGGCCTGGGCGGCGTTCCAGTAGTCGGCGAACTGCGTCGGGGAGACCTGAAGGTGGAACTGGGTGCTGGTGCAGGCGGCCTCCGGGGTGATGGTGTCGGCGGTCACCGACAGCCGTTCCACCCCGTTGACCGAGATCCGCAGGTCCTCGCCACGGGCGGCGAAGATCTGCTCGTTGAGCAGCGCGTAGCGGGGATTGTTCGACAGCGTGTCGGCGGTCAGGTGCTCGGGGCGGACGGTCGGCAGGATGCCGATCATCACCAGGTGCGCGCCGACCGTCCGGGCGCGCTGGTCGGCGGCGTTCAGGCTGGCCCGTACGCTCTGCTCGAACTCGCGGAGGCCGGTGCCGGCCAGCCGTCGGGGCGCCACGTTGATCTCGACGTTGAACTGCCCGAGCTCGGTCTGGAAACTCGGGTCGGCCACCTCCCGCAACACGTCGGCGTTGCGCATGGTGGGCATGGAGTTCTCGTCGACCAGGTTCAGCTCGATCTCCAGGCCGGTCATCGGCCGGTCGACGTCGAACCGGGACTCGCGCAGCATCTCGGCGAAGACGTCGAGACAGCGCCGCACCTTGTCCCGGTAGCGAGCCCGATCCTGGCGACTGAACGTCTGCGCGCCGACTTCCTCGCCCATGGTCACCACCCTGTCACCCCTGGTACCCCCGACGTGACCCGTCCATGCATCCGGGCGGAGGCCCCGACCGCGTGCGGTTCCCGGATCCGCTGGCACATACCATGGCTGACGTGCGCGAAAAGGTGACCCGACTGTTCGTGGTGGCGGCGATCGCGGAGGCGATCTCCTGGGCCGGCCTGCTGGCCGGCATGGCGGCGAAGTACGGCCCGCCCGACAACGAGCTGGGGGTCAAGGTGTTCGGCCCGATCCACGGCGCGCTCTTCGTGGTGTACGGGCTGCTCGTGCTGGCCGTGGCCCGGGTGCACCGGTGGAGCCTGACGGCCACCGTGGTGGCGCTGGCCTGCGCGGTGCCACCGTTCGCCACCATCGTCTTCGAGCGCTGGGCCCGCCGACGCGGCATGCTCGACACCAGCCCCGCGCCGGAGCGGGAGCCCACCCCGGTCGGCTGAGGCTCAGGTCAGCGCGGTGCAGGCGGCCAGACCGGCCAGGAGCAGCAGGCCCAGCATGGCCTGGAGCAGCAGCGGCGGGCCGAGGTGCGACCACACGGTGGCGGTGCGCGGCCGCAGCAGTTGACCGGTGGTCAGGTTGACGATCCGTTCGATCTTCGGTGCCAGGTCCGGGTCGCCCTGGTCGCGCAGGGTGAGCTGGACGTGGTCGGCCGGGTGCAGCGCGCTCTGCGGCAGGTGCCCGTGCAGCTCCACCTCGTACAACTTGCCGTCCGAGTCGCGCAGGCGGACCGGGGTGACCAGGTACTCCGGCCCCTTCTTCAGCTCCTTGAAGCTGCGTCGGCCGGTGCCGGACCCGGCGCTGAGCGCGGCCCGGACCAGCTTGGCGAGCAGGCCGATCAACCCGGCGGCGGCGACCACCACCACCAGCACCGGTTGCCCCACGCGCACCTCTCGCGGGTAACCGTCCATCAGCCGCACGATCTGCGCGGTGAGGATCCGACCCGTCGGATGCAGGCTGCGTCGGGAGTACGACGTCGTGTCCATGTCCACCACCCAGAGTCCGCTTTCGCCTACAGATCGTATCGATCCTCGGGGTTGAACGACGTGAATGAAAACCGGTCACGCAGTGGCCGGCAGGTGACAAGCCGGGTGGTGCGGGTAAGCGGTGGGCCGAGCCGGAAAGGGGTCGAGCATGCAGCTGTCCTTCCTGCGCCCGCTCTACCAGCGCCCAGGTCCGTGGTGCTCGGTCTACCTGGATGCCTCGATGGACACCGAGGACGCCCACGCCGCACTCGACCTGCGCTGGCGCGGTCTGCAACAGCAGCTCGCCGAGCAGGGCGCCGACGAACCGACCATCGCCGCCATCGACCGGGTGGTGCGTGGCCACGACCCGATGCCCGGGGACTACGGGCTGGCCGTCTTCGGCGCCCAGGGGCGGGTGGTGCTCTCCGAGTACCTGTCCGCGCCGCCCCGGCGGGACCTGGCCGCGTACGCGCCGCTGCCGCACGTGATGCCGTTGCTGGCCCAACGGGGCGAGCAGGTCGCGTGGGTGCGGGTGCTGGCCGACCGGACCGGCGCCGACGCGATGTCGGTCAGCGCCGGTGGGGTGCCCCGACGGGCGCACGTCACCGGTCGGGAGAGCTTCCAGTTGCGCCGGGTCAAGCCCGGCGGCTGGTCCCAGTCGCGCTACCAGCGCGCCGCCATGGAGGCGTGGCACCACAACGCGGGCGACGTCACCGCCGCCACCGTGGAGCTGGCCGAACGGGTCGGTGCCGAGGTGGTCGTGGTGGCCGGTGACATCCGGGCCACCGGCATGATCGCCGCCCAGATGCCGGCCCGCTGGCAGGACATGGTGGTCCGCACCGACGCCGGGTCCCGGGCCGAGGGGGCCGACCAGAGCCTGCTCGACGACCTGACCGTGCAGACCATCGCCGAGGTGGCCGACCAGCGGGTCACCGCCGCGCTGGACCGCTTCGGCACGCAGGAGGACGTCGGCGCCGGACTCGACGCCGTGGTCGCCGCGCTGCAACGCAACCAGGTCGACACGATGCTGCTGGTGGACGACCCGTCCGCCGACGGGGAACTCTGGATCGGCCCGGCGGCCACCGACATCGCCACCGACCCGAGCCAGCTCGCCACCGTGTCGGACCCGGCCCGGGTACGCGCCGACGCGGCGCTGGTGCGGGCCCTGGTCGGCACCGACGCCGAGCTGACCGTGCTGGGCCCGGACGAGGCTCCGGAGCTGGTGGAGGGCGTCGGCGCGGTGCTGCGCTACGTCGACCCGGTCACCCCGGGACGGGGCGGTGCCTGACCCGGCCGTCGCGGACGCGGTCGTCGCACGGTTGCTGGCCTGGCGGGTCGCGCGGGTCTACGGCGCGCCGGGCCCGGCGACCGCGCCGCTGGTCGAGGCGGTGCACGCGGCCGGTGGCGAGCCGGAGTTCGTCCCGGTGCGGCACGCCGAGAGCGCCGCACTGATGGCCGCCGGGCACGCCCGGTTCGCCGGTGGGGTCGGCGTCTGCCTCTCCGACGGCGGGCCGGACGCGCTGGGGCTGCTCGGCGGTCTCGACGCCGCCCGCCGGGCCGGCCTGCCGGTGCTGGCGGTGCTCGGCGAGCAGCAGCTCGACGGGCACCGCGACGACGGGCCCCGCTTCGCCGGGACGTGCCGGCACGTCCGGTACGCCGCCGACCCGGCCCGCGTGCCGGAGCTGGTGGACGAGGCGCTGGGCAGCGCGCTGCGCGGCGGCGGCCCGGTCTGCCTGGTGCTGCCCGGTGACGCGTCCGGCCGCCGTCCCCCCGGAGACGCCGGCCGGGCGGTCGACCCGGGGCAGGCCCTCGACGACCTGGTCACCCGACTGCCGGCGGGCGGCGCGGTGACCGTGGACGGTGGCGGCACCGTTGCCGGGTACGCCCGCCACCTGCGCGTACCGGCCGGTGTCGAGGTGCTGCGCACCGATGGTGCACCCGGCACCGCCCTGCCGTACGCGCTGGCCGCCAAGCTGGCCGCGCCGGACCGCCCGGTGCTCGCCGTCGTCGCCGACGAGGGGATGCGCGCCTCCGGGCTGGCCGAGTTGGTCGCCGTCGCCCGGCACCGGGCGGCGTGGACCGACCCGCGCCTGGTGCTGCTGGTGCTGAACACCCGGTCCGGGCATCCCCGGTACGCGCAGGCGCCCCGCCCGCCCGCCGACGACGTCCCGTACGCGGGCTGGGCCCGTCTGCTGGGGCTGCGCGGCATCCGAATCGACCGGCCGGAGCTGATCGGAGCGGCCGGGGCCGAGGCGTTCGGCGCTGATCGGCCGTGCCTGCTGGAACTGGTGGTCGGTCCGGTCGGCGTGGGCCTCGCCGGGGCGTTGCGCACCGTCGGGGTGGACGGACGAAGATCACCTGATTGATCCCGCTCGGTGGAGGGATGCCCTGTTTAAGCCGCATCCGGGCGGGAAGCCGGGCCGCGTGAGCGAACGGGGCACGGTGGGGCCGGCGCGAGGATCGCGACCGGGACTCACGGCAGCGGGTGCGGGGCTGGCCGGCGACCGGGTGGTCGCGGTGGGCAGCACCTCCCGGATTCTCGTCGCGGCCATCGCCCGCGCGCTCCGCGGCGCCGACTGTGCCGATCTCGGTCACGTCGGGCCGGTGTCCCGCTTCGCCGGCACCCCGGACCCGATCCGTCGGGCCGCCGCCGCGCGTACCGCCGGTCGGGTGGCCCTGACCGCCGGACAGGCCGCCGAGGTCGACGCCGCCCGGGTCGCCGGGTGGTTCGTCGACCAGTACCCGCGCGGCCGGTACCCCGGGGTGCTGCTGGGCTCGCCGCACGGCGCCGCCGCCCACCTGGCGACCGCGCTCGGGATGCCGTGGCTGCCCGCCGGGTTCGAGATGACCGCGCACTGGCCGCGCGGCGCGGTGGACCGCCCCCGCGCCGCCCTGGACCACGGCGCCGCCCTCACCGGACGGCTGCTGGCCGGCAATCCCGACCTGCACGTACGCCAGGTGCACTGCCCGGCCAGCCGGGGCTCGCTGGCCGGCGTCACGGTCTCGTTGACCGCCCGCTGGCGGACACTGCCGACCGCGTACCGGCGGTTCCTGACCGACCGGTTGACGCCCGGCGCGCCGGTGCTGGTGCTCAGCGACGCGCGGACCTGGCCGGTGCACGACGCCGCCGACGGGCACAGCTTCCAGGTCGGCTCCCCGGCCAGCGGGCTGGAACCGGTCGACTTCCACCCAGACAGCCACGCGCTGCGGCAGGTGCTGCGCTCGGCCGGGGGCGACGGCGTGAACTGGGACCCGCCGGAGATCTCCGCCCCACCGGCCGCCGCCGAGCACGGCGTGGAGCCCGGTCTGGACCGCGCCGTCCGGGAGTGGACCGCCCGCGCCGGACGACCGGTGCACCGGCTGCTGTTCCCGGGACCGGAGGTGCTCAGCGCCGCCGTGGCCGACCTGTACCGGAGCTGGCTGCGCGCCGCCGGCAAGACCGGTGACCGGTTGGTGGTGGAATGCGGCCGACTGCTCGACCCGTGGCAGGTGGTGCGGGCGGGGATGGTGCCGTACTGGTGCGAGAACGCCACCCGGCGCAGCGTCGAGCAGGCCGAGTGGTGGCTTGCCGGCAGCGAGCCGTTCGCCTCGGTGGACGTCCTCCCCGAGCCGCCCGGGGTGCGCTCGCCGGCGCTGGCCGGGCTGCCGCAGTGGCTGGCCGTCGCCGGGTTCGGGCGTCGCCGTCGGGCCCTGGACCGCGCCACCGCCCGGGGCTACCCGGTCACCTCCGTGCCCACCCGCCGGGCCACCGAGGTGCTCCGCGCCCAGCCGTACGACCTGCCCGTCCTGCCGCCGCTTCGGGTGTCCGACGCCCTGGCCGCGCTGCGCGCCAGCGGCACCCCGCTCGGCCTGCTCATCTGTTGAGGCGGGGCTGACGAAACATCCTCGCGAACCCGTGCCGCCGTGATTGAGTACCTACGGAGCGGGAACACCGCCGGCTGCGACAGGCTGATCACCTGTGCCGTGGCGTGGCGTCGCCCGCTGGCATCCCAATCACGAACCCACTTTTCGGCCCGTGCGTGTCCACGCGCGTGCCCGGTGTCCACGAATCCGGGCGGGGGTCCTTCCTGAGGGAGGCGCGGATGTTCGGACAGACCACCACGACCACACCACCACCGACGGATCGGGGACTGGAGGATCTCGACGCGGCGGCGCTCGCGTACGCGGCGCGGATCGAGGGTCTGCCGCCCGAGCGCCGCCACGAGGCGCGCGACGACCTGGTCCGCTTCGCGTTGCCGTTCGCGGGCCGGCTGGCCCGGCGCTACCGGGGACGCGGGGAACCGCTGGAGGACCTGGAACAGGTGGCCCGTCTGGGGCTGGTCAACGCCGTCGACCGGTACGACCCGGAACGCGGCTCGTTCACCGCGTACGCCGCGATCACCATCGTGGGTGAGATCAAGCGGCATTTCCGGGATCGCACCTGGGGTGTGCACGTGCCCCGCCGACTGCGTGACCTGATCCTGGAGGTCGGGCAGGCGACGGCGGCGCTGACCAGCGAACTGTCCCGCGCGCCCACGGTGGCCGAGTTGTCCAAGCGGCTGGAGACGCCGGAGGCGGAGATCCTCGCCGCGCTGGAGTCGGCGGCCGGCTACAGTCCGGCTTCGCTCAACGCGCCGGTCGGCGGGGAGAGCTCGGCGGAGTTCGGCGACCTGGTGGGCGAGTCGGACATCGCGCTGGAGTCCGTCGACGACCGGGTGACGGTCAGCGGACTGCTGCACCGGCTGCCCTGGCGGGAACGGCGGATCCTGGCGATGCGCTTCTACGGCAACCAGACCCAGGCCGAGATCGCCGCCCGCTTCGGCATCTCCCAGATGCACGTGTCCCGGCTGCTGTCCCGGGCGTTGACCTGGCTGCGCCAGGCGATGCTCGCCGACGCGCCGCCGCCGTGGCAGAACGGCCCGGCCGAGTCCGAGACCACGAAGACGGCGCGGACGACAGTTCGGTAAGGAGGGGTCCCCTGCTAACGCCTCGTGCATAGCAGGGGACCCCTCCTAACGCTTCCCCCCGCCCAGCGGTACGTGCGATCCGGCTCAGTTCTCGGTGCCGTCACCGCGCCCGCGCGGGTGCCGCCACCGGTCGTTCTGCTCCCGGCGCTCGGCGCCCAGCGGGTTGTCCTCCGGCTCGTCGGTGTCGGCGAAGCTGGGACGACGCACCTCCTCCGGCGCCGGCACCTGCACCGGCCGGGCCCCGGACTGCGGCGCGGGTTGGTACGCCTCGGCCTCCGGCGCGCCGTGTGCGCCCCCGGCCGCCGGCGACTCGGGCGGCTGCGTCTCGCGGTGCAGTTCGTCGCGGAAGTCCTGCGGCGGCTTGACCGTCCGCTGCGGAAGGTCGCGACCCAGGTCGGAGACGAGTTCGCCGTACTTGGCGTCGAAGGCCGGGCGCTCGGAGCGGATTCGCGGCATCCGGTCGAAGTTGCGCAGCGGCGGCGGGCAGGTGGTCGCCCACTCCAGGGAGTTGCCGAAACCCCACGGGTCGTCCACCGTCACCTGGGCGCCGAACCGCCAGGACTTCCAGGCGTTCCAGATGAAGAACAACGTGGACGCGCCCAGCACGAAGGAGAAGACGCTGGAGATCGTGTTGAGCGTGGTGAAGCCGTCGGTGGGCAGGTAGTCGGCGTACCGCCGGGGCATGCCCTCGTTGCCCAGCCAGTGGTGCACCAGGAAGGTGCCGTGGAAACCGACGAACATGGTCCAGAAATGGATCTTGCCGAGCCGCTCGTCGAGCAGCCGCCCGGTCATCTTGGGCCACCAGAAATAGAAGCCGGCGAAGAGCGCGAAGACCACCGTGCCGAAGACCACGTAGTGGAAGTGCGCCACCACGAAGTAGGTGTCGTGGGTGTGGAAGTCGGCCGGCGGGCTGGCCAGGAGTACGCCGGTGAGGCCGCCGAGCAGGAAGGTCACCAGGAAGCCGATGGAGAACAGCATCGGCGTCTCGAAGGTGAGCTGCCCCTTCCACATGGTGCCGATCCAGTTGAAGAACTTCACCCCGGTCGGCACCGCGATCAGATAGCTCAGGATGCTGAAGAACGGCAGCAGCACCTGGCCGGTGGCGAACATGTGGTGCGCCCACACCGTCATCGACAGCACGGTGATCGCGATGGTGGCCAGCACCAGGCCGGTGTAACCGAAGATCGGCTTACGGGAGAAGACCGGGATGACCTCGGTGATGATGCCGAAGAACGGCAACGCGATGATGTAGACCTCGGGGTGCCCGAAGAACCAGAACAGGTGCTGCCACAGCATCGGCCCGCCGGTGTCCGGGTTGAACACCTGCGCGTCGAGCAGCCGGTCGGCGGTCAGCGCCAGCAGCGCGGCGGCCAGCAGCGGGAAGACCAGGATCACCAGCACGCTGGTGAACAGCATGTTCCAGGTGAAGATCGGCAGCCGGAACATGGTCATGCCGGGCGCACGCAGGGTCAGGATCGTGGTGATCAGATTGACCGCGCCGAGGATGGTGCCCAGACCCGACACGACCAGGCCGACCACCCACATGTTCGCGCCGACGCCGGGGGAGTGCTCCACCGTGCTCAACGGCGTGTAGGCGGTCCACCCGAAGTCCGCCGAGCCCTGCGGGGTGAAGAACCCGCCGATCACCATCAGCCCGCCGAACAGGTACAGCCAGTACGCCAGCGCGTTCAGCCGGGGGAACGACACGTCCGGCGCGCCGATCTGGATCGGCACGATGTAGTTGCCGAACCCGAACGCGGCGGGCGTGGCGAACAGCAGCAGCATCACCGCGCCGTGCGAGGTGAACAACTGGTTGTACTGCTCCGGCGAGAGGAACTGCAGACCCGGGCGGGCCAGTTCGGCGCGGATCAGCATCGCCTCGATCCCGGCCAGCACGAAGAAGCCGAACGAGGTGAGCAGATAGAGCAGGCCGATCTGCTTGTGGTCGGTGGTGGCCAGGAACCTGACCAGCTTCGCGCCGGGCAGTGGCGTGCGGAGCGGGCCCGGGTAGCCGCCGAACCGGGCCGGGGCCAGGATGGCCGGCCCTCGGTCCTGTCCGGGTTCGGTGGTTACCCGCTTGGGCATGCGCTCTCACCCCGCTGACGACGCAAAAGGACGGGCGTGGCTACCCGCCCCGTCGACCATGTAACCAGGCGAGAGGGGGAATTTCGGTCAATTGGCCGGTAGCGTGGCCCAAACGGCCTTTCCGTCACCGGCCGGCGCGCTGCCCCAGCGGTCGGTCAGCTCGCGTACCAGCAGCAGGCCCCGACCGCCCTCGTCGCGGTGCCCCGACCGGCCGGGTCGGGCCGGCACGCTGCTGCCGTCGACCACCGCCAGGTGCAGCCACGGCCGCCGCAGCGTCACGGTCACCTGCATCGGCGTGCCCGCGTGCCGGACCACGTTACCGACCAGTTCGCTGAGCACCACCGAGGCCGGGCCGACCGCCTCCGGCAGGTTCCACCGCGCGCAGGCGTCCACGACCAGCTCCCGGGCCCGCCGGCAGGCTGCCGCCACCGGCTCCAGCCGCACCCGCAGCCGGGGCACGGCCGACGCGCCGGCCACCCGGGTCGCCTCGTCGCAGGAGTTTCGCATCGGCACCACCCGGCAGGCCGTCGAGTCGGTCAGCGAGTCCGCCGTCGGGCCCGGCGCGCAGAGCACCATCGGCACCACCGGCCAGCCGGCGGCCCGGCGCGCGGCGGCGGCGAAGACCGACACCGCCAGCGGGTCCTCCACCCGCAGCCCGGACAGGTCCACCACCAGCGCGTCGGGCTGGGCCGACAGGCACCGGTCCAGCACGCCGTACGCCTCCCGCGTGGTGGTCAGGTCGAGAGTGCCGGCGAGCCGGAGGACCGTGACTGGTGCTCCGTCGGCTACCTCACAGGTGATCCGGCTCGCCATCTCCGCCCTCGACTTGTCTCGCCCGCTTCTATGCCCGCCGCAAGGTCTGCCAACTACCCGGCCGGCCGTCGGGCGAAACCGTGCCGGGCTGCGGTCACCCACCCGTACCGCGTGGGAGCGTTACCGCGACGAGCGGCGTCACGACGCGGCGGCCACCCGGCGTCGCGGCACCCGGTGCCGCAGCTCCGCCAGCGGCGGACGCTCCTGGACCGACACGTCGCTGACCACGATCTCCCGGTCCAGGTTCGGCAGCGCGTCGGACCCGCCCCGGCGGAACTGGGTGAGCAGCGCGGTGGGCAGCACGTCCGGGCCGGCCCAGCCCCGGCGCTGCAACCGCGACCAGGCGGTGAGCATGATCTGCGCGGACATCCGGCCCAGCGCGGCGGTGTCCTGGTGCCGATGCTTGCGCTCGCCGAGGTCGACCTGGGCCAGTGCGTCCAGCCCGACGAGCTCCAGCAGGTCGATCAGCATCGCGGTCTCCACGCCGTAACCGGAGACGAAGGGCACCTGGGCCAGCACCTCGCGGCGGCCGGCGTACTCACCGGCCAGCGGCTGCACGAAACCGGCCAGCTCCGGCCAGAACAGGTTGAGCATCGGTCGGGCCATCAGCTCGGTCACCCGGCCACCACCGTCGGCCTCCACCCCGCTGGTGTTGATCAGAGGCCGGTGGTAGAAGCCCTTGACGAAGTCGACCGACGGGTCGGTGAGCAGCGGGCCGATCAGCCCGGTGACGAAGTGCGGGCGGAACTCCCGCAGGTCGGCATCGACGAACGCCACCACGTCACCCTCCGCCGCGGCCAGCCCGGCCCAGAGCGCGTCGCCCTTGCCGGTCAGCCGGGGCAGCCCCTGGGTCATCGCGTCCTGGCCGACCACCTCGGCGCCGGCCGCCCGCGCCACCTCGGCGGTCCGGTCGGTGGACCGCGAGTCCACCACGATCAGCTCGTCGACCAGCGGCACCCGGTCCATCAGGTGTTCGCGGATGGTCGACACGATCGCCCCGACGGTGGCCTCCTCGTTGCGCGCCGGCAGCACCACGCTGACCCGGCTGTCGCCCTTGGCCCGCAGCAGCCGCCGCGTCGGCCAGTCGGCCGCCGAGGTCGTCCGATACGTGGCCCAGGCCTCCACCACGGGCGAGACCAGAGATTCAGTGTTCCGCACAGGCACCCCCTGACCGTCGCGGGAAGACCGGGAGTCGGATTTCCCAGCCCCCCGCACGCTAATCGGATCCATCACCCAGCTTGATCACCACCGTGCTCCGGGTACGTTCCCGCCGGATGAACGTTTGATTGCGGGCGGTCCGGGCACGTACCCGACGAGGAACGCCGCCGGGACCGCGCGGCGTCCGAAACGGCGCTGACCTGCGCAGTCACCGCCTCCGGACGGCCGGGGAGCGGTCCAGGGGGCCGGTCTCACGCGACGGCACGCCGGTCGGGCCGTCACAACCGGCCTCCGGTCGCGTACCGTTGCGGCTCATGGGTGTGTCGCAACGGTTGAAGACCAGGTTCCGCCGGTTCCTCCAGCGCCCGGGGACCACGGTCGATCTGGCCCCGCTGGAGAAGCTGCTGCCGGCCATCGAGGCCCGCGAGGAGAAGGTCTCGGCGTTCGACGACGCCGAACTCACCGAGGCCGCCGACGCCGCGTCGAGCTACGAGGAGATCTGCGCGCTCGGCCGCGAGGCCGCCCGTCGTGGCCTCGACCAACGGCCGTACGACGTCCAGCTCCTCGGCGCGATGTCGCTGCTCTCCGGCAAGGTCGCCGAGATGGCCACCGGTGAGGGCAAGACGCTGACCGCCGCCATCGCCGCGTACGGGCACGTCCGGCTCGGCAACGGCCCGGTGCACGTGCTCACCGTCAACGACTACCTGGCCCGCCGCGACGCCCAGTGGATGGAGCCGGTCTACACGCTGCTCGGGCTCACCGTCGGGTGGGTCAACGAGGCGTCCACCCCGATCGAGCGGCGGGCCGCGTACGCCTGCGACGTCACCTACGTCTCGGTCAGCGAGGCCGGCTTCGACTTCCTGCGCGACCAGCTCGTCACCGACATCGCCGACCGGGTCCAGCCGCCGCTGCGCACCGCCATCGTCGACGAGGCGGACTCGATCCTGATCGACGAGGCCCGGGTGCCGATGGTGCTCGCCGGTTCGGTGCCGGGCGAGCAGGACCCCGTGCACACCGCCGCCGGACTGGTCCGCGGCCTGCGCAAGGGCAAGCACTACACGGTCGCCGAGGACGGCCGCAGTGCCGCCTTCACCTCCGCCGGCCTGGCCGCCGTCGAGGCCAAGCTCGGCATCGACCTGTACGACGAGGAGAACGTCGAGCAGCTCTCCGCGGTGAACGTGGCGCTGCACGCGCACGCCCTGCTGCACCGGGACGTGGACTACATCGTCCGCGACGGCACGGTCGAGCTGATCGACGAGATGCGGGGCCGGGTCGCCCAGCGGCGTCGCTGGCCCGACGGGCTCCAGGCCGCGGTCGAGGCCAAGGAGGGGCTGGACGCCACCGCCGAGGGCGAGGTGCTGGGCACCATCGCCGTGCAGGCGTACATCGGCCTCTACCCCAAGGTGTGCGGCATGACCGCCACCGCGGTGCTGGTCGGCGACCAGCTCCGGGAGTTCTTCGGCCTGGAGGTCGCGGTGATCCCGCCGAACACCCCGTGCGTGCGGGTGGACGAGCCGGACCGCATCTACGCCACCCGGGCCGAGAAGGAGGAGGCGCTGATCGACGAGATCCGGCGCTGCCACGCCGACGGGCGTCCGGTGCTGGTGGGCACGCTCGACGTGAAGGAGTCCGAGCAGCTCGCCGCCGGTCTGCACGCGGCCGGCGTGCCCTGCGTGGTACTCAACGCCAAGAACGACGACGAGGAGGCGGCGATCATCGCCGAGGCCGGCGCCCACGGCACGGTGACCGTCTCCACCCAGATGGCCGGTCGGGGCGTGGACATCCGTCTCGGCGGCAGCGACCAGGCCGACCGCGACCAGGTCGCCGAGCTGGGCGGCCTCTACGTGATGGGCAGTGGCCGGCACGACAGCCGCCGGGTCGACGACCAGCTCCGGGGTCGGGCCGGGCGGCAGGGCGACCCGGGCGGGTCGGTCTTCTTCGTCAGCCTGGAGGACGACCTGGTGGTCCGGCACGCCGGCGACACCGTGCCGGCGTCGCCCCGGATGAACGCCGACGGCCTGGTCACCGACGCGCAGGTGGACTACGCCGTGGAGCACGCGCAGCGGGTCGCGGAAGGCGTCAACCACGAGATCCACCGCAACACCTGGCGCTACAGCGTGGTCATCGAGCAGCAGCGCAAGGCGCTCGCCGAGCGGCGGGAGCGGCTGCTGACCAGTGACGTCGCGGCGCTGATGCTGCTGGACAAGATGCCCGACAAGGCCGGCGAGATGGACGAGGACCTGCTCGCCCGGGCCGCCCGGTCGATCGCGCTCTACCACCTCGACCGGCTCTGGGCCGCGCACCTGGCCGAGCTCTCCGAGGTACGCGAGGGCGTGCACCTGCGGGCCCTGGGCCGGCTCGACCCGTTGGACGAGTTCCACCGCGCCGCCGTGCCCGCGTTCACCAACCTGGTGCCCGAGATCGAGGCTCGCACGCTGGCCACGTTCGAGGAGACCGAGTTCGACGAGGACTGGGAGCCGGACGAGTCCGAGCTGAGCCGGCCCAGTGCCACCTGGACCTACCTGGTGCACGACAACCCGTTCGGCTCCGAGCTGGACCGACTGATCGCCTCGGTCGGCCGTCGCCTCTCCGGAGCCGGTTCCCGCTGACCCGGCCACGCCCCTCCCGGTGGTCGTCGTACCCTGGGAGGGGCTCCGGTTTGCGCCGTTTCGACCCATGTTTCGGTGGGTAGTAGGGCGGGTCCGTGCTACCGGAGCCGCCGTCAGGTCGAGGCGCAGACCGAGGAGGAGTCAGGTGACGACGCTGGCCGCGGGTACCGGGGCGGGCTGCCGGTGAACCTGGAGACCAGCCCTCCGCCGGCCGAGACCCTCGGCGTCCTGGAGACGGCAGCTCTGCTGCGGGAACTCACCGCCGGGCTGATCGGGGTGGAGGACTTCGACGCGGCGCTCACCGCGCTGGCAGGCATCACCCGTGACGCTCTGGCCGGGGTGAGCTGGTGCGGTTTCACCGCGCTGCGGGCCGGCGAGCCCGCCGGGGTGGCCGCCTCCGACGCCCCGCTCGCCGGGTTGGACGACCTCAGCTACGGCCCGGACACCCCGGCGATGGAGGCGATCCGCCGTCGGGAGATGGTCGGTGCCGAGAACCTCGACGCCGAGTCCCGCTGGCCGGACTGGACGCCCCGGGCGCGGGAACTCGGCGTACACGGCGTGATCTCCGCGCCGGTCGACATCGACGACCAGGTGATCGGGGCGGTCAACCTCTACGCCGGCGAGTGCGATGTGCTCTCCACCGGTCACCAGTTGACGGCGATGCTGCTCGCCGAGCACGCCGGCCTGCTGTTGGCCGCCGTCCGCGAGCGGGAGCGGCGAGCCGCGCTGGTCGGTGAACAGGACGCCGCGTTGCTGGCCGACGGTGTGATCGGCCATGCCGTCGGAGTGATCATGACGCAGCGCGGCTGCCCGGCCGAGGACGCCCTCGAGGTGCTGCGCAGCGCCGCCTCGTCGCTGTCCATCCCGTTGCGGGAGGTCGCTGAGCGGCTGGTCAGCACCGTCTCCCGGCCGCGCGACAACTGAGCGTCGTTTCGCCCGGCTGCCACCCGGGTAGCACCCTGGACTGACGGCTGATCCGACCCAGGGGGGAATCGATGCAGAGCCGGCTGCGGGTGCAGGGGCACCCCATCCAACCGATGCTGGTGACGTTCCCGTACGGGCTCTTCGTCTGCGCGACCATCTTCGACCTCGCCGACGTGGCCGGCGGTCCGGTCTTCCTCGGTGAGGTCGGCTACTGGACGGCGGTGGCCGCGCTGGTGGCGGCGGCGTTGACCGCGATCGCCGGGATGGTCGACCTGTGGGACGTGCCGCCGGACCGGGTCCGCCGCACCGCGATCACCTTCAACCTGGTCAACGCCGGCATGGCCGGGCTGTTCCTGATCTCCTGCCTGGTCCGGGCCGACGCGCCGAACCGGGGCGCGGCGCCCGCGCTGCTGGTGGTCGAGGTGGTCGCGCTGGCGATCGGCGGTGTCGGCGTGCACCTCGGCTCGCGGCTGATGCGTCACTTCGAGTCCGCCGGCGCGGCGGCGCCCGGCTTCGACGGCCTGCGCGGCGTGGACGCCCCCACCGTCGAGGTGGTCCGCCCCCGCCCGTACTGAGATGTAAGGAGGGGTCCCCTGCTAACGCCTGGTGCATAGCAGGGGACCCCTGCTTACATCTCTAATCAGGTTGCCGGGTGGAGCCGGTCCGAGGACGCTGGCCCGATGGTGTCCACCGCAGCGAGCTTCGAGGACCTGGTCGCCGACGGCGAGTCCGCCCCGGTCGAGGGGTGGGGGTTCGACTGGCTGGCCGGGCGGGCCACCGAGGAGCGTCCACCCTGGGGGTACGCCCACCTGGTCGCGGCGCGGATGGCGACGGTCGACGCGGCGCTGGACATCGACACCGGCGGGGGAGAGGTGCTCGCCGAGGTGCCGCGTCCGCCCCGACGGCTGGTGGCGACCGAGGCGTGGCCGCCGAACGTGCCGGTGGCCCGGGAGAACCTGCGCCCGCTCGGCGCGACCGTGGTGGCGGTCTCCCCGGACGCGCCGCTGCCCTTCGCCGACGGCGGTTTCGACCTGGTGGTCAGCCGGCATCCGGTGCGGACCGACTGGCCGGAGGTGGCGCGGGTGCTGCGACCGGGCGGCACGTTCCTGTCGCAGCAGATCGGGCCCGGGACGGTACGCGAACTCAGCGAGGCAGTCCTCGGGCCGTTGCCGCCACCGGCGTACCGGCATCCGGAGCAGGCGGTCGCGCAGGCCCGCGCGGCCGGTCTGACCGTGGTGGACCTGCGCGAGGCGACACTGCGGACGGTCTTCCACGACATCGGCGCGGTGGTCTGGTTCCTGCGCAAGGTGGTCTGGACCGTACCCGGCTTCACCGTGGCGGCGCACCGGCCGGCGCTGGCCCGCCTGCACGCGCGCATCCAGGCCGAGGGCCCGTTCGTCGCGCACGCCCGGCGCTTCCTCGTCGAGGCGACCCGCCCGGCGGCCTGACCCCTCGGCTCAGGCGGTGGGGCGCAGCAGCGTGAGCATCTCCGGCAGGTCGAAGAACTGCGCCGTCTGGACGGCGGACGGGTTGCCGTCGTCCGGGTCCGCGCCGGCGTCGAGCAGCGCGCGGACCGCCGGGCCGTTCTTGCGGAACACCGCCGCGGCCAGGGCGGTCTGACCCCGGTCGTTGGTGCGCGAGTGGTCGGCGCCGCGCTCCAGCAGGGCGGCGACGGTCTCCGGGTGGGCGTGGTACGCCGCCAGGATCAGCAGGCTGTCGCCCCGCTCGTTGGTCAGGTTGACCGGCAGCCCCGCGTCGACGTAACCGGCGAGTTCGGTGGTCGCGCCGTCGCGCGCCAGGTCGAACATCCGGTGCGCGAACTCCAGGGTCTCGGCGTCGAGTTCCTCGCTCACCGGTACAGGTTAGTGGTGGCGTCCCGGTGCCGCGCGGCGCGGTCCGCATCCGCTTCCCAGCATGTAGGATTACCTACTAAACCTATAGGGTTTGCCGTCTAGACTGGTCCGGTATCCGCACCGCTGACCGTTCGTGAGGTCCCATGTCTGCTCTGCCCGTCACCGAGCCGGACCTGCTCGCCGTCGCCCGGCGGTGGGCCGCCGACACCGCGAGCTGGCCCGTGCCGCTGCGCTTCGACCCGACCACCCGGTGGTACGCCCGACTCGACGCCGACTCCCATCACGAGGTGTGGGCGTTGAGCTGGCTGCCCGGGCAGGGCACCGACCTGCACGACCACGGCGGCTCCTCCGGCGCCTTCCTGGTCGCGGCGGGTGTCCTGACCGAGGAGACGGTCAGTGGCGGACGGCTGCGCCCGCACCTGCTCGCCGCCGGCTCCGGCCGACGCTTCGGGCCCCGGCACGTGCACGTGGTGACCAACCGGCACGCCGACCCCGCGGTCAGCGTCCACGTCTATCGTCCGGCCCTGCGCCGGATGACCCGCTATCGCCTCGCACAGGGCCGGCTGCTCGTCGCCGAGGTGGCCGAGGCCGGCGTGGCATGGTGATCACCCACGCCGCGTCGCCACCCGACGGTGCACCCGGCCGCGTACCCCTTGGAAGGAACCGATGATGTCGCAGAACCGTTCCGTCGCCGCCCGCTGTCCGGCGTCGGTGCCGCCCCCGGGCTCCCGGGGCATCGACGAGATCCTGGCCGCCGCCCGCACCCGACTCGACCGGCTCGACCCCGAGCAGGCCCACGTGGCGTACCGGACCGGTGCGCTGCTGGTCGACATCCGCCCGGCCGCCCAGCGCGCCGCGCACGGCACCGTGCCGGGCTCGCTGATCGTCGAGCGCAACGTGCTGGAGTGGCGTTTCGATCCCCGCTGCGCCGCCCGGCTGCCGCAGGCCGTCGGGTACGACGTGCCGGTGGTCGTGATCTGCCAGGAGGGCTACACCTCGTCGTTGGCCGCGGCCGCGCTGAAGGACATCGGCCTACACCGGGCGACCGACGTGATCGGCGGGTTCGCCGCCTGGCGGATCGCCGGACTGCCCGTGCTCGGCCCCACTCCGCCCACCAGACCGTCCACCCTCGCGTCCCCGGCGACCGCCGGCCGGGCGTTCCACTGAACATCCACGCCCACCCGGCGTGGCGGTAGTCCCAGGAGGCCACCATGTCCGTCGTCGCGATCAGCCCGCGCCAGCATCCGCCCGGCCGCACGAACCGCGCTCGGCTGGTGCGGCAGCGCACCGGGCCGACCCTGACCATCACCGTCGACCTCGCCTCGGCGGCCGCGAGCCCCCGCCTGAACCGCCTGCTGGAGTTGCTGAGCGAGCTCGCCGAGTCCGGCGAGGGGCGGGTGTCGGGTGACGACGGTGTCGAGCGGCCCACCGCGGTGGAGGACCCGAGAACCGTGCAGATCCTCACCGGGCCACGCCGGGTGCGTCAGGGCGACCGGGACGTCCCGCTGACCCGCATCGAGTACGACCTGCTGCTCTTCCTCGCCGAACGGCCGCGCCGGGTGTTCACCCGCCTCCAGTTGCTCAACTCGGTCTGGGGCTACGACCACGCGGTGGCGCGAACCGTCGACGTGCACGTGCGCCGGCTGCGCGCCAAGCTCGGCGTCGACACGCCGCTGCTGACCACCGTCCACGGTGTGGGGTACCGCCTCGCCGACGACGCCCGGGTGGCCGTTCAGCGGTGAGCCCGACCGACCGGTGCGGCGTGTCCTGCCACGGGACGCGCCGCACCGGTCTGTCCCGTACGCGTGACGGTGGTGGGCCCGCCTCTCGTGGCGCCGGAACGCGTCACACCATCGGGGGAACGCGAAACCCGGCAGCCACCCCCGCATCAGGTCAACTTTGCGACTCTGCTGTAATCAACTGGCCTCGTACGCAGAGCGAGCGGTCGGCTCCGAAGTGTCGGTCAATTGTCACATTCATGCAACGCGGCCGCCCCTTGACCCTCGCACGAGCGCCGGGAAGCATCGATAAGGCGGCGTCCCGGGGCCGTGGGGAAAGCCCGGACCAGCCAAGGAGGACCATGTCGGTCAGCCCCGCATCGTCGCGCGCCGGATGGCATACGTCCCAACCCGCGGTGCCCGGTCGCCCGCCCGGCGGTCAGCGACGTCCGGCCAACTCCACCACACCCGTCCTCACCGTCACGCTGTCCATTCCGCTGGTCTGCGAGGAGTCGTTGACGCCGGCCGCCCGACGGCTGCTCGACGCCGCCCGGGAACTGCTGGAACGCGGCGAGGGGACGATCGTGGCCAGCCCGCCGGTGGTGCCGGAGCGGCGCACCGAGAGCGTCCCCGCCGGACGCGCGCCCGCACGGCAGATCGCCCCGACCATCCCGACCCTGCACATCCTCGCCTCGTCCCGCTCGGTGCTGCGCGACGGCGAGCCGCTGCCGTTGACCCGGCTGGAGTTCGACCTGCTGCTGCACCTGGTCGCGCACCCCCGCCGGGTGTTCACCCGACTCCAACTGCTCAACGCGGTCTGGGGCTACGAGCACGCCGGGGTCCGCACCGTGGACGTGCACGTACGCCGCTTGCGCGGCAAGGTCGGTGTGGACGTACCCCTGGTCACCACCGTCTACGGCGTCGGCTACCGGCTCGCCGACGACGCCCGCGTCACCCTCGACCGCACCGCCTGACCCGCCCGGACCTCGACGGCGCCGCTCTCCCGCCCGGCACCCGACTCACGCCCGGCACCCGACTTCCGCCCGGGAGTTCGACGGTACGGCCGTTTCCGCCCGGGACCTCGGCCGCGCCGTCGTCCCCGCCGGAACCTCGACGGTGTGGCCGTTTCCGGCCGCTCCTCGACCGGCGCGAGCCCGTCGGCCGGGTAGCCCCTGAACGCCCGACGGTGACCGGGCACGATGGTCGGATGCGTGTGCGTCCGGTCTCGCCCGAACTGCTCGTCGCCGAACTGGCCGAACGGTTCGCCTCCGCCGCGCCGACCCGACGGCTGCGGGTGGCCCTGGACGGCGCCCCCGCCGCCCGCCCCGACGAGCTGGCCACCGCCCTGATCGACCCGCTGCGCGCCCTCGGCCGCCCGGTGCTGCACGTCCGGGCCGAGGACTTCCTCCGCCCCGCCTCGGTACGCCTGGAGCGCGGACGGACCAATCCGGACGCCTACTACGAGGGCTGGGTCGACGAGCCCGGCCTGCGCCGCGAGGTGCTCGACCCGGCCGGGCCGGACGGCACCGGCCGCCTGCTGCCCTCGCTCTGGGACGCCGGGGCCGACCGGGCCAGCCGCGCCGACTACGTCACCCTGCCGCCCGGCGGTGTGGTGCTGGTCAGCGGCACCTTCCTGCTCGGCGGCGGACTGCCCTTCGACGTCGTCGTCCACCTGGAACTCTCGCCCGGCGCGCTGCGCCGCCGTACCGACGCCGACCTGGCCTGGACGCTGCCCGCGTTCGACCGGTACGCCGACGAGGTCGCCCCCGCCACCTTCGCCGACCTGGTGGTGCGGGTCGACGATCCGCGCCGTCCCGCGATCGTGGAATCCGACGACCACTCGGTTTGACCTGCTGACGTGCTGGGTACTCGCGGGGCTCACGGCGCCCGGGAGTCCTCGCCTGGGCGGTATGACCGGGTGGGGAGCCTTCCGCCCGCGATGACTGACGAGGCTCAGGAAAGGCAGGCAGCGATGCTCGTCCACGACACGGTCGGCACGGGCCGATCCCAGGCGGAGATCGACCAGATCCGACTCTCCCTGCAGGCCCGCCACGACGAGCTGTCCGCGGAGTACGAGCAGGCGGTGCAGCAGAGCCACGTGCTGCGGCTGGTCGAGGTGGGCGACACCGCCGGCGACGACCAGGCCGACAGCGGCACCAAGACCGCCGAACGGGACACCGCGCAGTCACTGCTGCGGACCATCCTCGACCGGCGCGCCCAGTACGAGCACGCGCTGACGCGTCTCGCCGAGGGCACGTACGGCTTCTGCGAGGGCTGCACCTCGCCGATCCCGGTGGAGCGGCTGGAGATCTTCCCGTCGGCGACCACCTGCGTGACCTGCAAGCAGACCCGCGAGCGTCGGGCTGCCTGAGCCGAGAGCGACCGGTCGGTCCGGGACGCGGCGGGGACCCCACCGATGGGCGAGATCAAGGTGGGTACCGCCTCCTGGACCGACCGGACCCTGTTGGACTCCGGCTGGTATCCGCAGACCGCCGACACGCCGGAGAAGCGGCTGGCCTACTACGCCCGGCAGTTCCCGCTGGTCGAGGTGGACGCCACGTACTATTCGCCGCCGGCCGAGCGCACCGCCCGGCTATGGGCCGAGCGCACCCCGGACGGCTTCACCTTCAACGTGAAGGCGTTCAGCCTGCTCACCGGCCATCCCACCCGGCCCAGCGCGATCTACAAGGACCTGCGGCCGGTCACCGACAAACGCAACCTCTATCCGGACGACCTGCCCCGGCAGGCGTACGAGGAGGTCTGGACCCGCTTCCTCAGCGCCCTCGACCCGCTGGTCCGGGCGGACAAGCTCGGTGCGCTGCTGTTCCAGTTCCCGCCCTGGTTCACCATCCGGCGGGACAACAAGCAGTACCTGCTGGAGGTCGCTCGGCGCTGCGCGCCGCTGCGGCCGGTCTTCGAGTTCCGGCACGCCTCCTGGTTCGACGGCGACAACGCCGAGGAGACCCTGGACTTCCTCCGGACGCACGACCTGGCGTACGTCGCCGTGGACATGCCCCAGGGTCACCGCTCGTCGGTCCCGCCGGTGCTCGCGGCCACCGCCGACCTGGCCGTGGTCCGCTTCCACGGGCACAGCGACAAGTGGACCAGCCGGGACATCCACGAGAAGTTCGGCTACCGCTACTCCGACCGCGAACTGCGCGACTGGGCCCCCCGCCTGCGCGACCTGGCCGCCGACACCCCACAGACCCACGTCCTCCTCAACAACTGCTTCCGCGATTTCGCCCAGACCAACGCCCAACACCTCCAGTCCCTCCTCACCACCCCCTGACCCACCCCACCCTGACCACCCCACCCTGACCACCCCACCCTGACCACCCCACCCTGACCACCCCACCCCCGCCCACCCCACCCACCCCCGCGTGGTTGATCAAGAAGTTTGGGACCTGGCGAGTGCGGAATGAGCGCCCAAACTCCTTGATCAACTCGCCGGGGCCGGGCCGGGCCGGGCCGGGCGGGGCGGGCGGGGCGGGCGGGGCGGGGCGGGGCCGGGGCAGGGGGTGGGGGTGGGGTCATCCGGTGGGGGTGAGGGCGGGTCACCCTGGTGGGGCCGATGGTGGTGGCAGTACGCAGGGCACGGCGTGTCGATCGCCTGCACGAGGCGACACCACGGAGGTGGCTGACGATGACGGCTCGGGTGGTACCGCACTGGCGACGGGACGCGGTGCTGCGTGTCGTCGGCGCGTCCGGCCAGGCCCGGCGGGCGCTACGAGCCGGGAGCAGCCCGGTACGGCCCCGGGGCGGCCCGGTGGGGCCGCCACGACGGCACGACGACCGACGGTGGGAGACCGACCTACGGGGGTGGACTGATGTCTGAGCGGTTCGAGTCGGCGGTCGAGTCCTCGATGGACAAGACCATCCTGATCCTCAAGGACATCGAGCAGGCGTACGGGTGGCCCAAGGAGCAGCGCAACCAGTCGTACGCGGCGCTGCGCACGGTGCTGCACCTGCTGCGCGACCGGATGCCGGTGCAGGAGAGCGTGGAGTTCTCCGCCCAGTTGCCGATGGTGGTGCGCGGCATCTACTTCGAGGGCTGGCAGCCCTCCGACGTACCGATCAAGCTGAACCGGGACGACTTCCTGTACGAGGTCCGCCAGGGCTTCCCGTACGACGTGCAGGGCGGCCCGGAGCGCGTGGTCCAGGTGGTGCTGGACACCCTGCGCCGGCACATCACCCAGGGCGAGTGGGACGAGGTGAAGGACACCATGCCCGACGACCTCGCCCGGATCATGCCCTGACCCGTGCACCGGCAGCGCCGGCCCGCCCCACCACGCGTGGAGCGGGCCGGTCGGCTACCAGAGGTCGAAGTGGAACACCTCGAACGAGGTGCCGTAGCGCACGCCCAACCGGCTCCCCACCGGCCGGGCCCCGCCCTCCAGGAACTCCTCGGCGTCGAAACTGCCGTCACCCAGCCCGGTCAGGTACGCCTCGTGCGCCTGGAGCGACGCCACCCCCTGCGCGAACGTCTCGGTGGTGTCCACCCCGTGCTCGGCGCGCGGCGACGAGGCCGCCCACACCTGACGTACACCACCCCACGGCTCGATCCCGCCGGTCAACTGCTCCGGGAAGATCCACCGGTTGCCGGCGTCCCGGACCGCGTCCAGCGTGGCCCGACCCACCGCGATGTGGTCGGCCTGGTTGAGGGTGACCGCGCCGTCCCAGGTCTCCCGGAAGTTGTTCGTGATGACGATCTCCGGGCGGTGCCGGCGCACCACGGCCGCCAGCTCCCGCCGCAGCGGTACGCCGTACTCCAGGATCCCGTCGGGCAGGCCGAGGAACTCGACGACGTCCACGCCGACCAGCTCCGCCGAGACGCGCTGCTCCTGCTCGCGTACCGTGCGGGCCTGCTCCGGAGCCATCCCGTCGATGCCCGCCTCGCCGCTGGTCACCAGGCAGTACACCACCTGCTTGCCCTGGCCGGTCCAGCGGGCGATCGCGGCGGCGGCACCGAACTCCAGGTCGTCCGGGTGCGCCACGATCGCCAGCGCGCGCTGCCAGTCCTCGGTCACCGGGGTCAGCGGCGTCTCCATCGGCACCTCCATCCGGTCGGGTCCGTCCATCCTGCCACCCGCCGCACCCAGGAACGGCACGTGTGGACAGGTTCCGGCGTCTACGGTGGGGTGCAGTGTGGTTAGAGAAGATCGGGCGCGGGGTAACACCCGCCGCACGACGCACCCGACCAACGGCGGGGGCGGGTTGATCCGAGGGAGCACGATGCCACTCAACGACGATGACATGCAGACCACCAGCGGCGGCGGGCTCGAAGGTCCGGCCGACGGCGGGGCGACCCCGGGCCAGCACGATGGTGGGGCGGACGGCAGCGCCGAGGGTCCGGCCGACGGCGGGGCCACTCCGGGCCAGCACGATGGTGGGGCGGACGGCAGCGCCGAGGGTCCGGCCGACGGCGGGGCCACTCCGGGCCAGCACGACGGTGGGGCGGACGGCAGCGCCGAGGGTCCGGCCGACGGCGGCGCGACCCCGGGCCAGCACGACGGTGGCGCCGACGGCGCCGCGCGATAGGCGATGACGCGACTCGACCCGCCGGGCGGCCACGGCCGCCCGGCGGTCCCGTCCGTACCCCCGGAAGCGGCACCCCGCGACACCGCAGCCCCGCACGCCGCCGCCGAGGCGGCACCCGGCAGCGGATCGGCGTCGACCGCCGAGGCGGCGTTGGCCCGGTGCGTCAGTGTGGAGCCGGCCAAGTTCGCCGCCGCACACTGGGGGCAGACCCCGCTGCTGTCCCGCGCGGCCGAACTGCCCAACCCGGTGGGCTTCACCGACCTGCTCAGCCCCGCCGACGCCGACGAGCTGCTCAGTCGGCGCGGTCTGCGTACCCCCTTCCTGCGGGTGGCCAAGGACGGCCAGGTGCTGCCGGCGGCGCGCTACACCGGCGGCGGCGGCGCCGGCGCCGAGATCGGCGACCAGGTCCTCGACGAGAAGGTCATGCGGTTGTACGCCGACGGGGCCACCCTCGTCCTACAGGGCCTGCACCGTACCTGGCCGGCGCTGATCGACTTCACCCGTGACCTCAGCCTGGCCGTCGGCCAGCCGATGCAGGTCAACGCCTACCTGACGCCGGCGGGCAACCAGGGCTTCGCCACCCACTACGACACCCACGACGTCTTCGTGCTCCAGGTCGACGGCCGCAAGCACTGGCGCATCCACCCGCCGGTGCTGCCCGATCCGCTGGAACGCCAGCAGTGGGGCGGCCGGGCCGACGAGGTCACCGCCACCGCTGCGGGCGAACCCGCACTCGACGTGGTGCTCGAACCAGGGGACGCGCTCTATCTGCCCCGGGGCTGGCTGCACAGCGCCCAGGCCCAGGACGCGAGCTCCCTGCACCTGACCGTCGGCATCCGCGCGCTGACCCGGTACGCCCTGGTCGAGGAGTTGCTCGCGCTGGCCGCCGAGGACCGACGGCTGCGGGCCACCCTGCCGTTCGGCACCGACCTGGCCGACCCGGACGCCATCGAGCCGGAGCTGACCGAGACCGTGGAGGCGCTGCGCGACTGGCTGCTGCGGGCCGACCCGACCGAGGTCGCGGCCCGACTGCGGCAGCGCGCCTGGCCGGCGTCGCGTCCGGCACCGCTGCGACCGCTCGCGCAGGCCGCCGCGATCGCCGCGTTGGACGCCGACAGTCGGGTCACCGTCCGCCCCGGACTGCGTCGACAGCTCGACGACCACGGCGAGCAGGTGGTGCTGCGGTTGTTCGACCGCACCGTCACGCTGCCCGCGCAGTGCGCTCCGGCGCTGCGGGTGCTGCTCGCCGGGACGGCCGTCCGGGTCGGCGACCTGCCCGGCCTCGACGACGACGCCGACCGCCTCACCCTGACCCGCCGCCTGCTGCGCGAGGCCGTCCTCGTCCCCGCGTGACGACACCGGCCCGGCACCCTGTGGTGCCGGGCCTCGTCGACGTCGTGGCCACCCGGGCCGGTCACGGCGCGGCGGGTGGCCACCGGGCCGGGTCACGACGCGGCGATCGGTCGACTCAGGTCACGATCAGCAGGAGCAGCGTGGTGACCAGGCCGGCGGCGACCACCACGATCACCGGACGCGGGCTCAGCACCGCGTGCCGCCGGTCGGCCAGGACGCGGGCCGGCACCAGCCCGATCACCGGACCGAGCAGCGACACCACCAGCGCCAGCACCGGCAGACCCACGGCCAGCTCACCGTCGGCACGCCCACCCAGCGCCCGGGCGCCGGCACCCAGCGCGTACGCGAGCACCGCGCCGACCACTCCGCAGAGCGCCAGCAGCGGGTTCACGCTGCTCGGCAACTCACCCGGTTGACGGGTGCGGCGCAGCAGGTCCCGAGCGGCGTCCAGCAGCGGCACCGGATCGCCGGTGGCGTCCTGGGCCGGTGCTGGTGGTGTTCCCGCCCGCCGCCCGCCACCGCCCAGCCGGCTGTTCAGCTCCTGCCACAGCACCGCCGACTCGGCGTCCACCAGTTCCTGCGACTCGCGGGCCGCGGCCAGTTCCCGCTCGGCCCGGTTGACCTCGTCGGCCGACTCGGCCACCGCCCGGTCGGCCGCCGCGCACTGCTGGGCGTACCAGGCGTCCGCCTCGGCACGCTGCTCCCGCACCCGGGCGGTCAGCTCGGCGAGCCGCCGGAGCTGGGCCGCGTAGGTCTCACTGGTCACCGGTTCGTTCATCGGGCCGGTCCGTAGGGGATGATGGTCTGCCCGGTACGGTGCACCGCCCGGTCGAAGAAGAGACCCCGCCACGGCCGGGGATACCAGTCCGGCCCCCCGCTGCCCGGGTACAACGGCCCGCTCAGGTCCCCACCGTGGGTGTCCAGGGCCACCCAGGCGCCGATCTGGTCGGTGCGGGCGCCGGTGCCACCCAGGTCGGCCTTCATCCGCGCCACCCCCCGCCACCAGGCCAGCACGTGGGTACGCCGCTCCGGGCCGTCGTGCAGGATCCGGCGCAGGTGCTCCAGCCCGGTGGACCTGCCGGCCTTGGCGGCGAGCGCGCCCGACGCCGCGTCGACGGCGAACAGCAGCAGGTAGTGCGGGGCGCCGCCGCTGCCCGGCCCACCGATGCCCGCGGCGGTCTCGGCCATCAGCTCGGCCACCGTCTCCTCGTCGTACCAGGCCGCGTCGTCGGCGAGGTCCTCGTAGAGCGCCCTGGCCGCCGGGTCGGCGTCCGGGTCCAGGCAGGCGATGGAGAACCGGGCGGTGCCGGGCCGGTGCTGCCGGGCCAACGAGCGGGCCGCCGCGTCCAGCACCGCACACGCCTCGTCGATCCGGGTACCCAGCACCGCCAGGTTGCGTCCGGGGGCGCGGGGCAGCCGCAGCGCCGCCGACCGGGCCTGCACGTCGATGATCTCGCCGAGTAGCGCGACCGGGCCGCGCGGCGTACCGACCTCCGGCGGGGTCAGCGCCCGGAAGTCCGGCGCCTCGGCCAGCCTCGGGATCGCGTCGCCGTCGAAGAGACGGGCCGGTGCCGCCTCGGCCGGGCGCATCCGCCACAGCCGGTGCTGCAACTCGCTCCAGGTCTCCCACTCGCTGGCCGACGGGATCCGGGCCACCTCGTTGCCCTCCGGCAGCCCCGACTCGGCGTTGACCACCGCGTGGAACTTCGGCAGCGACTGCGCGGCGTCGTTGCGTTCGGCGAGGATGCGCAGCGCCTTGGGCAGCGCGATGCGCAGGGTGAACTGGGCGACCAACGCCGGGCGGCCCCACAGCGCCTCGATGCCGCGTACGTCCTGCGAGGCCAGCACCAGGTGGATGCCCTGCGAGCGGCCTCGACGGGCCAGGTCCTCCAGCAGGTCGGCGGCCTCCCGGGCCACCGCGTCCCGGCCCGCCAGCAGCATCTGGAACTCGTCGACCACCGCCACGATCCGGGGCCAGTGCCCGGTCGGGTCCACCGCGCGCAGCTCGGCCAGCTTGGTGACCTCGTGCTTCTTGGCCGCGTCGGCGCGTCGGCGCAGCTCCTCGGCGAGGAAGCGCAGCAACGCCAGGCCGAACTCGCGGTCGGTGTTGACGTTGATGCCGACCAGCCGCATGTGCGGCAGCCAGCTCGGGTCCCGCCGTCCCTTGGCGAACCGGGCGAAGGACACCCCCTCCTTGAAGTCGAGCAGATAGAACTCCAGCTCGGCGGGGGAGTAGCGGGCGGCGAGCGCACCGATCCAGGCGAAGATCAGGTTGGTCTTGCCGGTGCCGGACGGGCCGCCGATCAACGCGTGCGGCGGGTAGTCGCCGAGGGTCAGCAGCACCGGCCGGCCCTGCGGACCCTCGCCGATCGGCGCGGTCAACCCGGTCGCCGAATCCTCCTGCCACATCTGCTCGGGTGACGGCAGCAGATCGGTGAAGGGGGTGGGTGCCGGGCCGGCGCTGACCACCGAGGCGATCTGCCGGCAGGTCTCGGTGACCAGGGTGGCCGGCGGCGGCGGGTCGAGGCGTACCGGCAGGGTGCCGACCCGGGCGCCGTCGGCGGTGACCGCGATCCGGGTCAGCGCCGCGTCGTCGGGCAGCGGCACCCCGCGCACGATCAGGTGGACGCCGCAGGCCACCCCGGCGCGTACCACCCGGTCGAGCTGGCCGCGTTCGTGCCGGGACAGCTCGTCGCCGCCGAGCAGCACCGCCACCCGCCACGGCTCCGGCCGACGGCCGGTCGCGGCGGCCAGCTCCCGCAGCGAGGCGTGCTCACCGGCGAGCACCGTCTCGTTGATCCGGCGGATCTGCTCCACCAGGTCGTCCAGCAACCTGCCCAGGCCACCGGGGCCGACGAAGGTGAGCAGCCCGGCGGTGCCCAGCGGGGCGAACCCGGCGAGCCCGCCGCCGAGCTGGTCCGGGTCGTAGCCGACCACCCGGACATTGCCGGGCGCGGCCCGGCCGAGGCTGCGTAGCAGCAGTGCGGACACCACGGCGGCGCAGCCCTCCGGGTCGCCGTCGAGCGCGACGTGTCCGCCGTCGAGCAGCGACACCAGCGCCGGCACCGGCTCGGCATCGGGCAGCCGGATGGTGCCCACCCGGGTGGCGCCCGGTGGCTCGCCACGGGTCGCCGGAGTGGGGCGCCACCCCGGCCAGTCCGCCGATCCGGCGCCCGGTGCCTCCCGGGTCGCCGCCTCGGCGGCCCGCCGGGCCAGGGTGGCGAGCCGCGAGGTGTGCCGGGCGTCGATCTCGGCGACCCGCCGGTCCCGTTCGGCACCCACCCGCTCCGGTACGCCGGCCGCGGCGCGACGGATCCGCACCGCCCGCTCGCGGGCGGCGGCCAGCGTCGTCTGGGCCGTGGTGGACCGGGTACGGGACGCGCCGAGCGCCTCGGCGAGCAGTTCCCGGACCCGGGCGACCAGCTGGCTGCGCCGGTCAGCCATCGACACCGTGTCCCGGTCGACCCGGACGGAATCCGCCGAACGGCCTTGCGCCGGCGGTGCCCGGCTTCGCACCGCCGTTCGCGCTCGCGCGGGGTGTGCTCGCGCGGGGTGCGCCGCCGGTGTTAGCAGGGGACCCCTTTACTACCTCAGGCGTTAGTACGGGGCCCTTCCTTTCACGGTCGTCGGCGGGCAGGTCGCGGCCGAGGCGGTCGAGCAGGACGCCGGTGAGCACCCCGGCGGTGACCGCCGGGTCGGCGGCGTGCGGCTGTTCGTCCTCGCCCCGGCGCGGCGGAGGCATCCGGCAGACCCGGGTCAGCAGCGTGTCCAGCACCGGGGCGGGCAACCCGGGGAGCAGGTCCCGGACCCGGCCGTCCAGCTCGCGCCGCAGCCGGGACAGGTCGTCGCTGCGCGGCGGGTGGCCGAGCAGCTCGGCGGCGAGGTCGCGCAGCATCGGCGGAGCCACCGCGGCCAACCCCAGACCGACGTCGGCGTGCGCGCCGCGCAGGTCACGGTGCAGCCGGTCACGGTCGCCGGAGCGGACTCCCCGGACCACCCGGCGTAGCAGCTCCTGCGAGTCGGTGATGCGCTCGTCGGGTTCCTCGGCCGGGCCCTCCCGGCCGCCGGTCAGCTCCGCCACCCGCACCGACCACCAGCGGCGCAGCCGCACCTCACCGGGGGCCTCCGGCGCGTCGGCCACCGGCTCGACGGCCCGGGGGGCGTCGTGGGCCGGGCGACGCTCCTGGTCACCGACCGGCGGCGGCGCGGCCCCGTCGGGGGCCAGCCCGATCGCGGCCAGGTACGCGGTGAGCTGCTCCTGGGCGACGCGCAGCGCGTACCCGGCGGTCTCGGCGTGCTCGGTGGCGGCGGACAGCTCCGGCACGCCCAACGGGTTGGCCGACTCCTGCCGCACCCAGCGCAGCCGCTCGGAGGCCAGCCCGAACTTCTCCAGCGCCTGCCCGAGCAGACCCAGGGGAAGATCCTCGGCGGCGGCCCGGACCTGTGCGCCGACGTCCTCGACGATGGACACGCCCGCCCCTACAGCGTCGCGACGTACTGCTGGGCCTGCTCGACCGCGACGAGCGTCGCGGCGAGGCACTCCTCCAACTCCTGGCTGGCCTGCGTCAACGACGCCTGGGCCGCCTCGACGGTGGTGTGGCCGCTGCCCTCCAACGCGCCGGCCAACGTCTGTTGCGCCTCGGCCAGTTTCTCGCCGGCGGCCTGCACGGCGCTCTGGCCGTCACCGATCTGCTGAAGCGCGACATCGATGGCTGCCTTGAGCTCGGCGACGCTCGCCACGCGGAACCTCCTGGGGGCGGGGAGGACTCCATTAGAGCCTATGCCGGTCGGGGGACGAACATACCCTGTCAGTGTTGCTGCCCTACTGACCGGTTGTCGACCGCAGGCGCGGCGAGTCCGATTCGTGGGACCCGGGGTCGGAAGATCACGCAGGGCGACCGCCCCGGGCCGCGCCCGCCCGATCAGCCGCGCAGCCAGCGCGGACCGTACACCTCCGCACCGAGCGCGGTGACCCGGTCCCGCAGCGCCCGGTCGGCGGTGACCACCACCCGTCGCCGGTCGCCGGCGGTGGCCACCAGCTCGACCACGGCGTCGTCGCCGGAGCCGTCGGCCGCGACCACCCGGACCCCGTCGACGCCGGGTACGTCCCGCGCGGCCCCCTCCACCACCAGCACCACCTCGACCGGTGGGGACACCTCCGGCGGTACGCCGCGCCCGCCCACCGGAACGAGCGTGTCCCGCAGTCGGGCGGTGGCCCCGGCCCGGTCCCGCCACCAGCCGTCCGGGCGGGACCCGACGACGTTGGCGGCGTCCACGATCAGCAGCGGCGTCGACTCCATCCGCCCACCCTGCCATCCACCCGAGCGCCCTGCCCTCCGGCACGCCCGACGGGGTGCCGCCCCGGCCGGTGCCCGCCCGTGGCGTTTGTCCGGCCTGGGTCCGGGTAGCCCGTGCCGACCGTCTCGCGCCGACCGCGGAGGACAGAGATGATTGGACCCGGCGACTTCGGCTCCGACCCGTGGGACGAGTTCCTGGCGCGGTACTTCGGCCGGGGCGAGGGCGGACGACGTCCCGCGCACCGGGTCGACATCACCCGGCTGATGACCGCCGACGCCCGCGAGATGCTGGCCGACGCGGCCCGCCGGGCCGCCCAGAAGCAGAGCAGCGACCTGGACACCGACCATCTGCTCTGGGCGGCGCTGCAACGCGAGCCGCTGCGGGACCTGGTACGCCGGGCCGGCGCCGACCCGGACACCCTGCTCAACGCGCTGGGCGGACGCGCCGACGGCGCACCGCAGGGCGACGTGCCGCCCAACCTGTCGCTCACCCCGGCAGCCAAGCGGGCGCTCCTCGACGCCCACCAGCTCTCCCGGGCGATGGGGGCGAACTACATCGGCCCCGAGCACATCCTGATGGCGTTGCCGCTCAACCCGGAGTCGCCGGCCGGCCGGATGCTCGCCGCGGGCCGGATCCAACCGGAGTCGTTGCAGGCCGCCAACGCCGAACGCGGACCGATGACCAACCCGCGCCCGGACCGGGGCACCCCCACTCTCGACCAGTACGGCCAGGACCTCACCGACCTGGCCCGCAACGACCAGATCGACCCGGTGATCGGGCGCGCCGATGAGATCGAGCAGGCGGTGGAGATCCTGTCCCGGCGGACCAAGAACAATCCGGTCCTGATCGGCGAGGCGGGCGTCGGCAAGACCGCGATCGTGGAGGGCCTGGCCGAGCGGATCTGCGACGGCGACGTGCCGCAGACCCTGCTCGGCAAGCGGGTCGTCCAACTCGACCTGGCCGGGCTGGTCGCCGGTACCCGCTACCGGGGCGACTTCGAGGAACGCCTGAAGAAGGTGATCGACGAGATCCGGGCGCACCGCGACGAGCTGATCATCTTCCTGGACGAGATCCACACCCTGGTCGGTGCGGGCGGCGCGGGCAGCGAGGGCGGCATGGACGCGTCCAACATGCTCAAGCCCGCCCTGGCCCGGGGCGAGTTGCGGGTGATCGGCGCGACCACGCTGGACGAGTACCGCCGCAGCATCGAGAAGGACGCCGCGCTGGCCCGACGGTTCCAGCCGGTCTTCGTGCCGGAGCCGACCGTCGAGGACACCGTGGCCATCCTGCGCGGTCTGCGGGACCGCTACGAGGCCCACCACCAGGTGCGGTTCACCGACGAGGCGCTGGTCACCGCCGCCGAGCTGTCCGACCGGTACGTCACCGACCGCTTCCTGCCCGACAAGGCGATCGACCTGATCGACCAGGCCGGCGCCCGGGTCCGGTTGCGCACCCGTACCCCCGCCGCCGACGTCCGCGACCTGGAGCAGCAGCTCGACGAGGTACGCCGGGACAAGGAGCAGGCGGTCGCCGACGAACAGTACGAGCGCGCCTCCACGCTGCGCGACCGGGTCGCCGAGCTGGAACGGCAGGTGCAGCGCGCCCGGGGTGAGGACGGCAACGACAACCAGGTGCCCGAGGTGGGGCCGGACGAGATCGCCGAGGTGGTCTCCCGGGCCACCGGCATCCCGGCCAGCCAGCTTACCGAGGAGGAACGGGACCGGCTGCTGCGCCTGGAGGGCCAACTGCACGAGAAGGTCGTCGGGCAGGACGACGCGGTCGGGGCGGTCGCCGAGGCGGTCCGCCGCTCCCGGACCGGCCTTGCCGACCCGAACCGGCCCATGGGCAGCTTCCTCTTCCTCGGCCCCACCGGCGTGGGCAAGACCGAACTCGGCCGGGCCCTGGCCGAGGCGCTGTTCGGCGAGGCCGACCGGATGGTCCGAGTGGACATGAGCGAGTTCCAGGAACGGCACACGGTGAGCCGGTTGGTCGGTGCCCCACCTGGCTACGTCGGGTACGAGGAGGCCGGCCAGCTCACCGAGGCGGTGCGCCGCCGCCCGTACGCGGTGGTGCTGCTGGACGAGATCGAGAAAGCCCACCCCGACGTCTTCAACATCCTGTTGCAGGTGCTCGACGACGGGCGGCTCACCGACAGCCAGGGACGCACCGTCAACTTCAAGAACACCGTACTGATCATGACGAGCAACCTGGGCTCGGAGCTGATCACCGGCAGCCAGCGCGCGGTCGGGTTCGGCGCCGGTGCGCCCGGCAGCGAACAGGAGAGCGACGAACTGCGCGAGCGGCTGATGCGTCGGCTCCAGGAGAACTTCCGGCCGGAGTTCCTCAACCGCATCGACGAGGTGATCATCTTCCGTCGACTGGAGGCCGAGCAGTTGCGGCAGATCACCGGCCTGCTGCTGGAGGAGACCCGACGACGGCTGCACGCCCAGGACATCGAGGTGGACTTCACCACGGCCGGGGTGGACTGGCTGGCCGAGCACGGCTACCAGCCCGAGTTCGGCGCCCGGCCGCTGCGTCGGGTGATCCAGCGGGAGGTGGACAACCACCTGTCCCGGATGCTGCTGGAGCAGCAGCTCTCGCCCGGTCAGAAGGTCACCGTCGACGCCCGGGACGGCCGGCTCGCCTTCGACGTGGCGGCCGGTGCGCGCGGGCACGCCACGGCCAGCACCACCCACCCCCGCTGACCGGCCCGGCACCGACGATCGGAGAGGGCTAGGCGATGACGGAACCGGACGAGGCCCGGGACGACGAACGCAGCGACCCGATCCTGGCGCCGCCGACCGCCAACCCGGCCCGGGTGCAGGTGCCGGCGGAGGGGCTGGGCGGGCAGACCGACGAGGGGCACCCGGACGACGCCGGGTCGCCGCCCGGAGAGGAGGCGTGATGGCACGCGAGCAGCGACTCGACCCCGAGGTGGAGGTGCTCTGGGAGGACTTCCACGCCGAGGTCAACGTGCCCTCCGAGCAGCTACGGCAGTGGTTGCTGACCCGGGGCTCCGGCGAGGAGGCGTTCGGCCCCGACCCGGACCTGAACCTGCCCGAGCCGGGCCGGCAGATCCTCGCCGTGCTGCGCAAGCGCAAGGTGGACCTGACGCCCGAGGACGTCGAGGTGATGCGCGAGGCGGTGGAGCGGATCCGCTCACTGACCGCGGACAAGCCGCGCCGGGGCAACGCCGACGACGAGTGGCGGCACTCCCTGCTCGACCTCGGCCACGACGTCCTCGTCGAACGCTGACGTCCTCGTCGTGCGCCGACGCCGGTTCGGCGTGGGTGAAAGGAGGGGTCCCCTGCTAACGCCTCCGGCATAGCAGGGGACCCCTCTTAACACAGCTGCCCGGCCGGCGGCTACTCGCTCTCCAGGCTGTCGATGGTCAGGCCGACGGCCTCACCCGCGGCCTGCCGCTCGGCGCGGGTCTGCTCCTCCCGGGTGATCAGGTTGGCGTACTCGGCCAGGTCCGCCGGGTCGGGCACCTCCGGCACCCGGCGCAGGAACGCTTCCACCTCCCGGACGGCGGCGGTGTGCGCGGCGGCGGCGCGGCGCAGCACCTCACGGTCGTCGGCGGCGGGATAGAGGTCGGTCATGTCGCGCCGCATACCCGCCGTCGGCCGGTTCGCACCCGTCGTCAGGCGCTTCGCAGTCCCCGGTCGGCCGTCGCCGCCGGGCGGCGTACCCCGAAGGCCGGATTACCGAGCAGCCAGGCCAGGTACGCCGGATGCGGCGCCAGCGCGTCCGTGTACGCCACCAGCGCCGTGTCCAGCACCAGCTCGGCCATCCGGGCGGCGGGCGACTCCGGGTGCCAGCCCAGCATCAGCCGCCAGCGCAGCGGACTGCCGGCCAGCCGTCGGGTCACCAGCCCCGCCACCGGCCGGAACGTGGCCTGGCACAACGCCACCGCCTCCCCGGCGTCCACCAGGTCGATGCAGCCGCGCACGTCGGCCTCGTACAGCTTGCGCGGGGTGAAGCCGGCCCGGGCGCAGGCGGCGGCGAAGCAGTCGCCGAAGCAGCCGTCGCCCGGTGCCGCCACCCACTGCTCGTGCCGCAGTTCGGCCAGCGCCACCTCGCTGCGCCCGGCCAGCGGATGGGTCTCCGGCAGCAGCACCATCACCGGGTCGACGGCCACCTCCCGCCAGCTCAACCCGTAGTCCGCCGACGGGGTGGAGTCGCCGCACACCCCGGTCAACGCGTAGTCCAGCCGTCCACCGGCCACCAGTTGCGCCAGTTCGTCGACCGACCAGGACGCGTACGTGGTGATCTGGGCCTGTGGCTGCTCGGCGGCGAGCCGGTGCACCAGCCGGCCCAGGATCGGGCTGTTCACCCCGCCGAAGCGGTAGCGGCGCGGGGCGTCGCCGGCCCCGGCCAGTCGGGCCGCCTCGTCCTGGAGTCCCTTCATGGCCGGCAGCAGCACCCGCGCCCGGGCGAGCACCAGCTCGCCGAGGGCGGTCGGCCGGGCCCCGCGCCGGTCCCGTTCGAACAGCGGCCCGCCGAGGGTCCGCTCGATGCGCTGGAGCTGGGCGGTCAGCGCCGGCTGCGCCAGGCCGAGCGTGGAGGCCGCCTTGGTGACGCTGCCTGTCTCGGCGATGGCGCAGACCACCCGCAGGTGCCGCAACTCCAGATTCATAGCGTGACGGTAGGGCCACGGAGCATCCGGCGGAAGGGCCCGGACGGATCAACGACCATGAACATGTCGCGGGTCACTCAGCGTTGCGGCGGCTCCGCGACCTCGCTCAGTTGGGTGTGCCGGCCGGTGACCGCGTCCCGGAACTTGTCCACCAGCGCCACCGCCGGCTCGACGATCCGGTTCCACGGGGGCGTGTGCGGGATCCCCGGGTGCGGGCGGGTCGGCGCGGCCTCCTCGGCGATCTCCAGCCGGTTGCCGAGCCGGATCAGCTCCTCCTCGGTGGCCGCCGCGCAGAGCCGCTGCACCAGGGCGTCGACCGCCGTCACGTGCGCGTCGAGCAGGTCGGCCACCATGGGCAGCCGGGCGTCGTCCAGCCCCCGCAGCGCCATCAGCAGCGCGGCGTCGCCGGCCAGCACGTCGGCGACCGGCTGGTCGGCGTCCTCCAGTGCCTGCCGGATGGCGGGCAGCAGGCACTGCTCCTCGGCCGCCAGGTGTCGGGACAGCGCCGCGACCAGGATCTCCCGGCCGTGCGCGGGGTCCGGGCCGGGTTCGACCAGTCGCCGGGCCAGGCTCAGCAGGTCCTGGTGCTCCTCGGCGATGGTGGCGGCGATGCTCTGCCCGGCGGGCTGGTAGCCGTCGCCGGTCGACGGTGGCAGCGGCGGCAGGTGGACGGACACGGTCCCTCCTCGACTGGGCAGGCGGAGCGACGATGATATGGCACTCGGACGCGCGCGCAGTACCCGCACTCACCCGGGCCGAAACGGCCTGCTGGTATGAAGGGGCGATGACGAGCGACGCGCACCCCGCCTTCCCCGCGCCGACCGACGAGGTCGTCGACCTCTGCCGGGACCTGTTGCGCATCGACACCACCAACACCGGCGACAACGCCACCAGCGTCGGAGAGCGCCTCGCCGCCGAGTACGTCGCCGAGAAGCTCGCGGAGGTCGGCATCACCTCGGAGATCCACGAGTCCGCCCCCGGGCGGGCCAACGTGATCGCCCGGATCCCCGGCGCCGACCCGAGCCGGGGCGCGCTGCTGGTGCACGGCCACCTGGACGTGGTGCCCGCCGACGCCGACGAGTGGTCGGTGCACCCGTTCTCCGGCGAGCTGCGCGACGGCTACCTGTGGGGCCGGGGTGCCATCGACATGAAGGACTTCGACGCGATGGTGCTCGCCGTGGTCCGCCACTGGCAGCGCACCGGCGTCCGCCCGCCGCGCGACATCGTGCTGGCGTACACCGCCGACGAGGAGGCCGGCAGCGAGTACGGCGCGCACTACCTCGTCAACCGGCACCGGGAGCTGTTCGACGGGTGCACCGAGGGCATCGGCGAGGTCGGCGGCTTCTCGTACACGGTGGACGAGTCGCGGCGGCTCTATCTGATCGAGACCGCGCAGAAGGGCATCGACTGGCTGCGGCTGCACGCCAAGGGGCGGCCCGGGCACGGCTCGATGGTGCACGACGACAACGCGGTGACCGCGCTGGCCGAGGCGGTGGCCCGGATCGGCCGGCACCGCTTCCCGGTGGTGGTCACCGACACCGTGCGGGCCTTCCTGGAGGAGGTCTCCGAGGTGCTCGGCATCGAGCTGGACCCGGAGGACCCGGAGACCGCCATCGCCAAGCTCGGCCCGATCGCCAACATCATCGGCGCCACCATCCGCAACACCGCCAACCCGACCCGGCTCGCCGCCGGCTACAAGGACAACGTGATCCCGGGCCGGGCCAGCGCCACCATCGACTGCCGCAGCCTGCCCGGCCAGTCCGAGCTGCTGGAGCGGCAGTTGCGCGAGCTGGTCGGCCCGGACATCGCCATCGAGTACGTGCAACGTCAGCCCGCCCTGGAGACCACCTTCGACGGGGACCTTGTCGAGGCGATGTCCGCCGCGCTCATCGCCGAGGACCCGGGTGCCCGGCCGGTGCCGTACATGCTCTCCGGCGGCACGGACGCGAAGGCTTTCGCACAGATCGGCGTACGCTGCTTCGGCTTCGCGCCGCTGCGACTGCCGGCCGACCTGAACTTCTCCGCGCTGTTCCATGGCATCGACGAGCGGGTACCGGTGGACGGACTACAGTTCGGCGTGCGGGTTCTCGACCGGTTCCTGCGCACCTGTTAGTAAGTGAGAGGGACGCCTCATGACCGACCAGCACGGTGAGCTGGAAGCCGCACTCGAGCGCGTGATCGAAGCGGCCCGCCACCACCTGGCCGCCGTCCGCGCCGCCGAGGGCCGGATCGACGACGACGACGTGTGGCAGGCGTACGTCGCGTTGAACAACGCGTCGTACGCCTACGACGAGCAACTCATGGACGCCTTCGGCGAGGTGACCCCGTGGGACGTCGAGTCGATCGACCCGAACGAGGCCGACCAGCGTTTCGGTGGCGCCGAGGGCGTGGAGCCGACCGACCCGCACCCGCAGGTGATCTCGGTACGCCAGCGCCGTGACTACCGCGTACCCAGCGTCTCCGCGCTGATCCGGGTGGCCGAGGCGGCCCGTCGCGAGGGCGCCCCCGGCGAGGACCAGGTGCCGCCGGTGGAGGGTGTCGGCGAGGCGGTGCTGGAGCTGCTGCAGAGCGGCGACGGCTCGCTCGGCGCGCTCGACGTGCCGGAGCTGGAGCCACTCGACGGCGTGGTGATGGTCAGCGAGGTCGGCACCCCGGTCGACCTGGAGTCGTTCGACGACGACGACCCGGTGGGCCCGTTCCAGCCGGCGGCCGACGACCGGCTGGTCGGCCGACTCGACGAGCACCCGTTCATGGAGCTCGACGACGAGCACGACCACGTGCACTGACCCCAGGTGTCCGTCGGTGGTGGGTACGTCTGTTGTCGCCGCAGCAGCAACAGACCTACCCACCGCCGGGTGGGCCCTGGCCGCCGGTCAGTAGGACAGGCCGGGCTGCGGCGAGCCGTTCGCCAGGCGGCGGCGCAGCACCACCTGGCGGGTGCCGTCGCGGAACAGCCGCACCCGGGCCAGCTCCCACCCGCTGTACTCGGCCTGGATCGCCAGTTGCGCGGCGGCGGTCAACCGGTCGACGTTCGGCGGTAACCGCAGCGGCGCGTACTCGTAGTCCATAGGCCCTATGCTGCCCATTCCGGGCGGCCGTGCGCCACCCTCGGCGGAAGTCGGGCACCTCACCCGTCGCGTTCGGGGTAGCCGACCTCCAGGGCCGAAACGTCGTCCAGCGCCGTGGTGATCTCCTCCGGCAGGGTCATCCGCTCCACCTGGAGGGCGCCGAGCAGTTGCCCGGAGGTCCGCGCGCCGAGGATCGGCGCGGTCACCCCGGGCCGGTCCCGGATCCAGGCCAGCGCCACCTCCAGCGGGGAGACCCCGAGGCCGCCGGCGGCGGTGGCGACCGCCTCCACGATGCTGGAGCAGCGCGGCTCCAGGTAGGTGGCGACGAAACGCTCGAAATGGGGCGACACCGCCCGGGAGTCGGCGGGGCGGCCGTGCCGGTACTTGCCGGTGAGCACCCCCCGACCCAGTGGCGACCAGGGCAGCACGCCCAGGCCGAGCGCCTCGCAGGCCGGCAGCACCTCGCGCTCGACACCCCGTTCCAGCAGGGAGTACTCCACCTGCGCGGCGACCACCGGGGCACGTCCGGGCCAGGCCGTCTGCCAGGCCGCCGCCCGGGCGGTCTGCCAGCCGGAGAAGTTCGACACGCCGACGTAGCGGACCCGCCCGCTGGCCACCGCGTGGTCCAGCGCCGCGAGGGTCTCCTCCAGCGGGGTGTCCGGGTCGTAGCCGTGCACCTGGAACAGGTCGACGTGGTCGGTACCCAGGCGTCGCAGAGAGGCGTCGAGCGTACGCAGTAGGTGCCCCCGGGAGCCGTCACGACGCCGGGCGCCACCCGGGCGCAACCCCGCCTTCGTGGCGATGAGCAGGTCGTCGCGGGGCACCAGCGTGCCCAGCAGCGAGCCGATCACCGACTCGGCGTCGCCGTCGCCGTACACGTCGGCGGTGTCGATGAGGTTGCCACCCGCGTCGAGGTAGCTCTTCAGTTGCGCAGCGGCGTCGTCGGCGTCGGTGTCCCGGCCCCAGGTCATGGTGCCGAGCGCGAGCCGGGAAACCGCCAGCCCGCTTCGGCCGAGCGGTCGCTGTTGCATGGGTGAACCTTATTTCGAACGGGGGCCGAACCGATATCCTCGCTCCCGTCGAGTCTGCCCAGACGCACGGCGATTCGGGTGAGCCGGTGATCGTCGCGCTCGGCGGCATTGCGTAACCTGATGCGACTGCGGATGGGGGAGGACTCTGTGCGACTCGGGCTAAACCTCGGATACCAGACAGCCTGGAGCACGCCGGCGGATCATCTGGCCATGGCTCAGGAGGCGGACCGACTCGGCTACTCGGTGGTGTGGGCGGCGGAGGCGTACGGCTCCGACTCGCCGAGCATGCTCTCCTGGATGGCCGGGCAGACCGAGCGGATCGACATCGGCAGCGCGGTGATGCAGATCCCGGCCCGGACGCCCGCGATGACCGCGATGACCGCGGCGACCCTCGACGCGCTCTCCGGCGGCCGGTTCCGGCTCGGCCTGGGCGTCTCCGGCCCGCAGGTCTCCGAGGGCTGGCACGGCGTACGGTTCGGCAAGCCGCTGGCCCGCACCCGGGAGTACGTGGACATCGTGAAGCTGGCGGTGGCCCGCAAGGAGGTCGCCTACGACGGCGAGTTCTACCAGCTGCCGCTGCCCGACGGTCCCGGCAAGGCGCTGCGGCTGGGTTTCCACCCGCCGCGTGAGCACATCCCGATCTACCTCGCCGCGGTCGGTCCGAAGAACCTGGAGCTGGCCGGCGAGATCGCCGACGGCTGGCTGGCCGTCTTCTACGCCCCCGAGTTCGCCGAGGAACAGCTCTCGGCGGTACGCGCCGGCCGGGCCAAGGTCGGCAAGGAACTGGCTGGGTTCGACGTGGTGCCGTCCGTGCCGGTCGTGGTCGGCGACGACGTCGACTCGTGCGCGCAGTTGGTGCGCTGGTACGCCGCCCTCTACGTGGGCGGGATGGGCAGCCGGCAGCAGAACTTCTACAACCAGTTGGCGACCCGGATGGGGTACGGCGACGCCGCCCGTGAGGTGCAGGACCTCTACCTGGCCAAGCGGCAGCGCGATGCGGCGGCCGCGGTGCCGCTGGAGTTCATCGACCGGACGTCACTGCTCGGCCCCAAGGAGCGGATCGCCGAGCGGATGCGCCAGTACGCCGAGTCCGGCGTCACCACCCTGTCGATCACCCTGTTCGCCGGCGACCGGGACAGCGGGGTGCAGACCCTGCGTACCGTCGCCGAGGCGCTGGAACTCTCGGGAGTCGGGGAGTGACCTGGATCGAAGCCATCGTCCTGGGCATCGTCCAGGGCCTGACCGAGTTCCTCCCGGTCAGCTCGTCGGGGCACCTGCGGATCACCTCGGCGATCTTCTTCGACCGTGACGCCGGGGCGTCGTTCACCGCGGTCACCCAGCTCGGCACCGAAGCGGCCGTGCTGCTCTACTTCGCCAAGGACATCTGGCGCATCGGCCGTACCTGGACGGTCGGCATCTGGGACTCCTCGGTGCGGTCCAGCCTCGACTACCGGATGGGCTGGTACGTGATCGTCGGCTCGATCCCGATCGGGGCGCTCGGTTTCCTGTTCAAGGACCAGATCCGGGAGACCGCCCGGAACCTGTGGGTGGTGGCCACCACCCTGATCGTGTTCGCCTTCGTGCTGGCCTTCGCCGAGTACTGGGGCCGGCAGACCCGGACGTTGAAGGACTTCCGGATGCGCGACGGCGTGGTGATGGGCTTCGCCCAGGCGATGGCGCTGATCCCCGGGGTGTCCCGGTCCGGTGCGACGCTGACCTTCGGTCTGTTCCTCAACCTGACCCGGGAGACGGCGGCCCGCTACTCGTTCCTGCTGGCCATCCCGGCGGTGGTGATGTCCGGGATCTTCAGCCTCGGGGACGTCTTCGAACCGGCGGCCCCGGGCACCTCGGCGCCCACCGTGGCGCAGATGGTGGTCGCCACGCTGATCGCCTTCGTCGTCGGGTACGCGGCCATCGCCTGGCTGCTGCGCTTCGTCGCGCACCACACCCTGTACGTCTTCGTGCTCTACCGGGTGGCGGTCGGCACCCTGGTGTTCGCACTCCTGCTCACCGGCACCATCAGCGCCACCTGATCCTTGGATGTGGATGTAAGGAAGGGTCCCCTGCTATCGCCTGGTGCATAGCAGGGGACCCTTTCTAACGTGCGTCGCTTGCGGGCATCGCGTCGCTTCCGGGTATCGCGGTGCTTGCGGGTATCGCGCCGCTTCCGGGTATCGCGGTGCTTGCGGGTGTCGCGGTGCTTGCGGGTGGGGGTTGTTGGTGTGTTGACGGCCGGCGCCCCGGGTGGGGTGCCGGCCGTCGTGGTGGTGTGGGGTGTTGCTGCTGATGGTGTTGGTGGGTCAGCTGTTCCAGTGCTCGGCGACGAGGTCGGCGGCTTGCTGTTCCCACTGGGCGTAGTGGTCGGGGAATGCCGACACCTGCACGGTCTGGGCGGCGACGGTCAGCGGCATGTCCTGCCAGCCGTCGACCTGCTTGAGGCCCTTGAGGAACGCCAGGGTGGAGTACTCAGGATCGGTGATCTGCTCGACCGTGCCCCAACCCGAGGACGGGCGCTGCTGGAACAGACCCTGCGAGTCGTGGTCGTTGCGGTCACCCAGGTGACCGAGGTTCTCCAGCTTCGACTCCTGGAACGCGGTGCCGATGGCGATGACCGCGGCACGCTCGTTCATGCCGGCCTTCTTGGTGGCGGCGATGATGGCCTTGGCGTTGGCGATCTGCTCGTCGTCCAGGTCGATGCGGGATTGGGTGCCCTGCACGCCGTGCGGGATCAGTGTGTTGGTGTCGGGGTTGTCGGCCTGGATGGCGGCGGTGATGGGGTTGGTCGGTGTGGTGTCGGTGTGGTTGAGGGGGCCGGCGGCGAGGCCGCCTGCGACGGTGAGTCCGGCGATGGCCAGGACGCTGTTGCGCAGGATGGTGTTCATGGGGGTAGCTCCATTCGGGGGTGGGGCGCCGCAGGGGGGTGCGGTGCCGACGCCGTCTGGCGCTGGGGTGGTTTCGGGGGAGGGTGTGGCCCGGGTTGGCGGGGTGTGGTGGCCGCTCGCGGTGCCGGGTCCAGGTGTAACGACCGGTGGGGGCGGGTCATTCCCGGTGGGGGAGCCAGGGCTCGCGGGCGGGCGGGCCTGAGGGCGTGCGGGCGCGCTGGAGGCGGCCGGTCTTCGTTACAACGACACCCGGCCGCCGAGAATTCCACTGCCAAGCGGTGAATAGCGGACAAAGGCCCCAGATGCATCGCGTGATTCGGCTGAGGTCGAGCGACTGCGCCGACGGTGGGTAGATCTGTGGTCGTCAGAGCGACCACAGATCTACCCACCCTGGGCTCTCCTCGTGTCGCGGTGTTAGGAGGGGTCCCCTGCTATGCACCAGGCGTTAGCAGGGGACCCCTCCTTTCATCCCCCGCCCGAACGACGTCGCCGGGACGGTCGCTGCCGCGCGCGGAAACGAGTCACGTGCCGTGCGGTGCGACACGCGAGGTATGTCGGGGTCGGTGCTACCGGCGGGACGGGCCGGGACGGGCGGCGGTGAGGGCCTAGGGTGGTGCGGGTGGCGACACTTCTGCTCCTGCGACACGGACGCACCACCGCCAACGCCGACGGCGGTCTGGCTGGTCGGCAACCGGTCGAACTGGACGACACCGGGCGCACCCAGGCTCGGGCCGTCGGCGAGCGACTGGCGAACCTGCCGCTGGCCGCCGTGGTGACCAGCCCGCTCATCCGCTGCCGGCAGACCCTGGAACTCGCCCTCCCGCAGGCCGCGCCGGTCGTCGAGGACGGGCTCATCGAGTGCGGGTACGGCACCTGGGAGGGCCAGCCGCTGAAGAAGCTGGCCAAGGAGCCCCTCTGGGCGGTGGTGCAGCAGCACCCGAGCGCGGCGGTCTTCCCCGAGGGGGAGTCGATGGCGCAGATGGCGGCCCGTGCCGTCGCGGCGGTGCGCGCCTGGGACGCCCGGATCACCGCCGAGCACGGCCCGGAGGCGGTCTGGCTGGCCTGTGGCCACGGCGACGTGATCAAGGCGATCGTCGCCGACGCGCTCGGCGTACACCTGGATCTCTTCCAGCGGATCGTGGTCGACCCGGCGTCGGTGACCGCGATCCGCTACACGCCGCTGCGTCCCTTCCTGGTACGCCTCAACGATGTCGGCGGCGACCTGACCGGGTTGGTGCCGCCGGTGCGCAAGCGACGTCGCCGGACCGCCCGGCCGGCGGACTCGGACGCCGCCGTCGGCGGTGGTGCGGGCGGCGTGCGGTGACTCGGGTCGGTGGGGTGCGCGGCGTGTCGGGCCGCCGGATAGGGTCGTGGGTATGACGCACCAGGTGCACGCCTTCGAGCCGCCTGAGCGGTTCGTCGCCGGGACCGTCGGGCCGCCGGGGGAGCGTACGTTCTTCCTCCAGGCCCGCGGCGACGGCCGGGTGGTCAGCGTCGCGCTGGAGAAGGTCCAGGTCTCGTTGCTCGCCGAGAAGTTGGAGGAACTGCTCACCGAGGCACAGCGTCGCTTCGGCGTCGACCTGCCCGAGGCGCCCGCCTCGCTGGGCGACAACGAGCCGCTGGAGACGCCGGTCGACGAGGAGTTCCGGGTCGGCACCCTGGGGTTGGCCTTCGACGCGGACACCGCGACCGTGGTCATCGAGGCGATCGCCGTCGGCGAGACCGAGAGCGAGTTGGAGCTGGGGGAGTCGGAGGAGGACGAGGCCGACGACGTCGAGCCGGACGAGGACCTCGACCGGCTCCGGGTCCGACTGACGCCCGAGGCGACCCGCGAGTTCATCGAGCGGGCGCGGCGTGTGGTCAACGCCGGCCGTCCCCCGTGTCCGCTGTGTGGCCAGCCGCTCGACCCAGCCGGCCACCTCTGCCCCCGGAACAACGGCTACCACCGGTGACCTCGTCCGGCCTGGCACCCCGGCAGGACGGTGGCGCGGCGTTGCGGCTGCTGCGCGACGGTGACCTGAGCATCGAGGGCCGGCTGGTCGACGCCTCCAACACCACCCTGCGCGGCATCCTCACCCTGGACGGCGCGACCGCCCGCTGCGTCTACAAGCCGATACGCGGTGAGCGTCCGCTCTGGGACTTCCCGGACGGCACCCTGGCCGGTCGGGAGGTGGCCGCCTACCTCGTCTCCGCCGCCACCGGCTGGGACCTGGTGCCGCTCACGGTGCTGCGGGACGGCCCCTTTGGCCCGGGCTCCTGCCAACTGTGGATCGACGAGCCGGACGACGCCGAGCCGCTCGTCGGGTTCGTGCCGGCCGACGCCGTACCGCCCCGCTGGTTCCCGGTGGCGGCGGCCCGCGACGACGACGGCACCGCGTACGCGCTGGCCCACGCCGACGACCCGCGACTGGCGCGACTCGCGGTGCTCGACGCGGTGATCAACAACGCCGACCGCAAGGGCGGCCACGTCCTGGTCGGGCCGGACGACCGGCTGTACGGCGTCGACCACGGCGTCAGCTTCCACGTCGAGGAGAAACTGCGGACGGTGCTCTGGGGCTGGGCCGGCCGTCAGTTGCCGCCCGACGCCGTCGAGACGCTGGACCGGCTCGCCGTCCAGGTCGCCGGCCCGCTCGGCGACGACCTCGCCGACCACCTCACCATCGGTGAGATCACCGAACTGGCCGCCCGGATCGGCCGGCTCCGCGAGGAGTGCCGTTTCCCGCAGCCGTCCCACGACTGGCCGGCCGTGCCGTGGCCGCCGGTGTGACCATGTCGGCTTGATCACTGAAGAGCCCGGCGTGACGCCCACGGTCGGCTGGCTAGGCTGACGGTCATGGAGTCTTGGGTGGGGCACGAGGTGCCGCGGCTGCCGGGCAGGGGTGGGCCGCTGAGGTTGTACGACTCGGCGCGGCAGGGTGTGCACCCGACCGACGGACCGACCTCCATGTACGTCTGCGGCATCACCCCGTACGACGCCACCCACCTGGGGCACGCCGCCACCATGATCACCTTTGACCTGGTGCAGCGGATGTGGCGCGACGCGGGCCACGAGGTGCGGTACGTGCAGAACGTCA